>JAHACE010000008.1 GCA_018376005.1 Atopobium sp.
CTCACCTGCACTGGCGTAAACGTAGCCGCAGATCAGATGTGCGCTCTGTTGCGCAACCAGCTGACGACGGTACGCGGACTTGCCGGCCAGCGCGGGCGACGCGGACAAGTTGCAGATCAGCGTGGCGCCGGCAACGGCATGCGCGTTTGACGGCGGCATAGGCACCCAGAGGTCCTCGCAGATCTCCGCGCCCACAACCAGCTCAGGGATGGTGTCGCACGCAAACAGCTGGTTGGTACCAAACGGAACCTCGCCCAGCAGGCCAAAGTCCACACTGGTGACCGTCTTGGGGCCAGAAACAAAGTGTCGGCCCTCGTAAAACTCGTTGTACATGGGCACGTAGCGCTTGGGCACCAGGCCCAAAAGCTCTCCCCTAAAGAGAACGGCAGCGCAGTTGTAGAGCTTGCCGGCCACGCGAACAGGCAGTCCTAGCAGCAGCAACGCATCGACGTCGGCCGTGCGAGCGGCAATCGAGACCAGTCCGCGCTCGGCAGCGTCCAGGAGGGCATCCTGCCAGAACAGGTCCTCGCAGGTGTAACCCGTGATGCAGAGCTCGGGCAGCACGACCACCTTGGCACCGCGATTACCTGCGGCTTCTTCGATAGCCGCCAGGCAGCTCTCCACGTTAAACGCCACGTCGGCCACGCGAACGCGCGGCGTGATACTTGCAACTTTGATAAATCCGTCTTGCACAATGGCCTCCTTACATACCGCTTGGGACAACGGGCGCCGCATCCGACGACCACGATCCCAGCTGCGCGTTGGGGTTTGCGTCCAAGGTCAATGGCGAGAAACCCTGCGTACGGTAGCTACGAAGTGCGCCGACGGCAATCATTGCGGCGTTGTCGCCACAAACCGACATCGGAGGTACCGTCACTCGAACGCCCATACGACCAAAGGTTTCCTTATATGCAGCTCTAAGTGCGGGGTTTGCTGCTACGCCGCCACCCACGCAGAAATCGGAGACGCCCGTCTCCTCAACAGCGGTTTTAGCCTTTGCAACCTGCACATCAATAACGGCCTGCTCAAACGAGGCGGCCAGATCAGGCAGATTAATAGCTCTACCTGCGCGATTCTCGCCCTCAATGTAGGTAATAACGGCTGTCTTCAGGCCAGAAAGGCTGAAGGAATAGTCACCGCTGTGCATCATCGCGCGCGGGAAGTGGATAGCCTTAGGATTGCCCTGAGCTGCAAGTTTGCTGATCACAGGGCCACCTGGATAGCCCAGGCCCAGCGCCTTGGCAACCTTATCAAATGCCTCGCCCACGGCGTCGTCAATGGTAGAGCCCAGGACCACGTAATCTCCCCAGGCACGCACGTGTACCAACATAGTATTGCCACCCGAAACCAGGCTGGCCACAAACGGCGGCTCTAAGTCCGGCGTCTCAAACAGGTTGGCCAGCAGGTGGCCTTCCAGGTGATGCACGGGAATAAGCGGCAGGTCAGTGGCTACGCAGAAGCCCTTGGCAAACGCCACGCCTACAACAAGCGCGCCGACAAGGCCAGGACCTGCGGTAACGCCAACGGCGTCCAGGTCAGACGGCACCAGCGTGTCACAACCAAAGTGCGCGCCCGCGCGGGCCATGGTCTCCTCGAAAAGACCCACAATAGCCTCGGTGTGCTTGCGAGAAGCAATCTCGGGCACGACGCCGCCAAAGCGAGCGTGGAAGTCAATTTGCGTTGCGACAACATTTGCGCAGACCACACCGTGTGAATCCATGATGCACATGGCGGTCTCGTCGCAAGAGGACTCCAGGCTGAGAATCAAATCCCCCGCCTCGCGCAGTGCCGCAAGCGTCTCTTCAGAGCGCTCACCTGCAACGATAGGCCACGGACGCACTGATGCGTGAGGCTCGGGGTTTCTGGCCTCAAAGCCCGCGCCAACCGCCAAAGGCAGCTGCGCCGTCATCAAAATCGCTGCGCAATCGGGGCCATAATATCCCGGGCGACGACCAACCTCGGCAAATCCCAGCTTGCTATAGGCGCCCTGAGCTGGAGCGTTATCCTCCTCCACCTCAAGGGTAATTGCGGATGCGCCCAGCATCTGAGCATCGTATGCCACGCGTTCTACCAGCTTGGATGCAATTCCTTGGCGGCGACGCTCAGGCGAAACCACCACTTCTTCCACCTCAAACTGAGCTCCTGCCAGGCGACCGCCCGCAAAGCCAATAACCGTTCCGCGGTCGTGAGCCAGCCACCAGCTGCGCCCAACGCCCGAAAGCTCGTCATAGAACGTCTGCTTTGACCAGGCCGAATGCGCAGCGTCAGCATACGTTGCTGCCTCCAGCTCCGCCACCTGATCCAGATCGTTCACCGTCATCGGACGAAGCTGCAGGTGAATATCGGCCAGCGCATCATCCACGCCGGTCAAAGCCACCGTTGCCGGCTCCTTCAAGCCCAAACGCTTGCGCTCCGACTCCTCCGCGTCCGAAAGTCGCGTGTAAATGGGCAGCACTAGCGCCGGATCGCCCGCACCCGCCTGCTGATACTCGGGCATGCACACCGCGCGTACCAGGCCTTCTCCTGTTGGGAACCACGTTGCTTCATCGGTGTATGTCGAGAAACCCGCGCGCTCAAAACGCTCACAGTACTTCACTAAACCATTGCCCGTAAGCGTGAGCTGGTCCTTATCAGTCCTGCTCGACCACTCCTCTACACAAGCATCTGCCTTGAGGACGGTCTCTACCGGGAAAGTTCTATGTGCTCCAGCGCTGTCCAGCAGGTAAATACCCGGATAGACCTCGCCGCGCATGGCGTCTGCAACAACGCCAACGGTGCCGCGAACGCCCGCCTTCCACGCGCTGAACGCCATAGCATCAAGTGCACTTGCGCCGTACAGTGGCAGGCCAGAGCCGCACGCAATACCCTTTGCAGTTGACACGCCAATGCGTACGCCCGTAAACGAACCAGGTCCTCTACCTGCGATAACAGCGTTAACATCAGCCATGGTCAGTCCAGCGGCGTCAAGCGCCTCCTGAACTGAGCCCACAAGCTCCACGTTTGCCTGGCGACGACACAGGTGATCCGTTGACGCCAGTACCTCTACGTCGAACCCGCCGTCTGCGGCCGCCGCAGCGGCATCGCGCCTGGTCAGACGCGCGACCGTACACGCCAGCATGTCCGTTGACGTATCAACCGCAAGCACTACGTTTGTTTCATTTTTTATAGCAAGCATAAACACTCTTCTCGGCGTAAAAACGCCTTGTATCACGCCAATATTTCTTCTTGTAACTCTATAACTATACGCCAAGCCACGCCCGCAAACAGCGCGAGTACCAACCCCGCAAAACTTAACCTGCATAAATAGCTTGAAGAGATTGCTATAGAGAATTTACAATTTCAACCCTATTACTCTAGACAATCTTGCTATTTAGTTTATAGTTAATTCATCAGCGCCCACCCAAGGCTACGCAATGCGTCCTGAAATGCGGTGGGCCTTTTCATAGCATTGGGATTCACATGGAAAATAAACCTTTTAAAAGCATCGATGAGATGTGTTGTTTATTAATTCAAGACCGTGGACTTATCTGCCCAGATGATAATGAACTGAGGAAATTTTTAAGTAGGACAAATTACTATCGTTTCTCTGGATATGCTCGTGATTTTCAAGAAGATCCGGAGAAAGGCAAGAACTCGTTTATAGGCAATACTTCTTTTCAAGATATTAATAAGCTTATTAACCTAGATGCTAAATTACGAATTCTGCTGACAGAGCAATTAAGTGTTATCGAAATCGCAATTAGAGCAAAGCTTGCCCATCAGCATTATTCAAAAGAGAGTTTCAACACACCCTACGAAAAATATCATGATGTACCAATCTGGGTTGCTGTAGAGGTCCTCTCCTTTGGAAGAATTTCTAATATGATTAGCTATTCAGATAATATTGAAGTAACCAAAAGAGTAGCTAAATCTCTCGGTGTCCAATGGAAACCTTTTTCAAGTGTTGTTCATTCTTTACATGTACTAAGAAATTTGTGTGCACATCATCGTCAACTATGGAATAGACCCATGCGCATCCAATGTCCAGTTCAGAAAAAACTTCGCCCAAAAGACATTAGCTTTGACCCCAAGAGCGTTTACGCTCACATACTAATGGCCAACTACTACAGAAAAGCCATCGATGGGGATACTTCGGTTGCCAGAAGAATACAAGAACTTCTCGATAAGAACAATGTTTTTGCAAAAGGCATTTATTTGCTTCATCCAAAATAGCCACATCTAAAAAAGCCTGTATACTTACATCAACATGACCGGTTCCGCTAGAGCTTTTTGCCTAGTCCAGGGCCGGTCCTATTTTTCTATCCCAAACTGGTCTTCCACAATCTGGTCAAGCTGCGCAGAAATGCACGAGAACTCTTTGTTCAAATCGAGCGTCTGCACAGAAATCTTATTGCCGCTTATGTGATACACGTCGTCAGGAGCCAGCAGCTCATTTGTTCGCGCGTACAAAAGCATACCTGAGACCTTTCGGTCTGCACCTTTTACCTGGGCTTCTTTGTTTTTCACGTACGTATATATCTGATACAAATTACCCGAATGCACCTTATGCGCACCAAAATTTTCCTGAAGCGAATGCTGATAATACTTCGCATCAATAATCAAAATCTGATCCCCATGCGAGAGTGTAATATCCGTCTGCATGTCCGGCAAAAGCCCAACGTATCCATCGTCCAAATCCCAAGGTATTTGCGACGCTCTAGCAGAAAAACCCTTCACATGCTGGGCAAACTCCTGCGCGTAATACTCAAGAATGAACTTCTCGTACAACCTATGCATTTTCTGCTCGTCAATAAAACTTGCCAGGTGATACTCGCCATCTTCAGTGGTCATGAGCATGCCTTCAACAATCAACTGACAAATTGAGAGTAGCAGCTGATACGTGCGATTATTGCGCTGAAAACGAATATCCGCCCAGCGAACCTGCTTCACATCAATCTCATCGATGTCCGCAAAGAAAAGCAATTCTCGCTTAAGCGCAACCTTGTGCTGTGGCGATACATCCTTCTGTTTGAGCAGCAGCAGGGCCACGGACTTTAGGATCTGATTGAATAGGTTGTTTTGCGAGAGCTCATCAAAATCGCAGGTAACTTGCGCGCGCTGAGCAAGACGGTTCCTAATGGTCCCCGGCATATCAATTTTGCCTCGAACAACCGCCAGATCCTCCACACAATTTATGTACTCGCGATACAAGCCCTGCTTGAGCTGCAAACCAATCCCCTTGGACAAGATGGCCGCAAACAGGTTATAAATCGAGTCAAACGTCTCCTTCTGCACGTCCTCATACACAGATTCCCGCAGCGTAGTGAAGGCGTACGACAGCATGTAGTAAATATTCTTTATGAAGATATGCCTATCTTCGGTCATTGAAACACTCCATGAAGGATGTTCTCCCAGCGCTGGTATTTCTCCTGGTCGTCAAACCAATACTCGCCCAGCATTGGCAAGATCCTTGGCGAGAAGATCGTTGAAGGTTTCATTATTAAGTGCCTGCTGGTGCTGAATAAAGCCCTCTGTCTCAAAACCAGGCTCCATCTCAAAGAAACTGAAGCGGCGACGCAGAGCATAATCAATCATCGCCAGACTTCTATCTGCCGTGTTCATCATGCCAATAATGTACAGGTTCTCTGGAACCGAGAACTTCTCGTCATTGTACGCAAGCGTAGCTGGTGTACCTCGGTAATCGTTCTCAATCAACATCAAAAGTTCACCAAAAATCTTGCTCAGATTTCCGCGGTTGATCTCGTCAATAATAAAGAAATACTTTGACTCCGGATCCGCCTCCGCCTGCTTACAGAAGCGATAGAACACGCCCTTTTTGAGCTCAAAGCTTGCTCCACTAGGCTTGTAGCCCATCATGAAGTCTTCGTATGAATAATTCTGATGGAATTGTACAAACTCGATAGCGTCCTCATTCACTGCACCTATCAGCGAATACGCAAGTCTTTTTGCCGAGAAGGTCTTACCAACTCCTGGGGCGCCCTGCAAAATGATGTTCTTTTTATTCAACAAAACAGCTGCAATCTTGTCGTACTTCTCCTCCGGCATAAATACTTCCTCCAAAAATTTTCCCTTGTTATATGGAGGAATACAAAACAACTTATCACCAGGTTGAGTTGGAGGAATCTCTTTATAATCCTTTGAGAAATACGCAATATCAGCCGTTAGAGTCACAAAATAAGGATCTGGATAGCAATCTTCTGTTAAAGTCTCTAACCTATCCGATAAAGCTTTTACTTGTCTAAACTTATATATGTAATATATGTCTGGATATCTAAGCCAAAGATAAGTTGTGATGGTTCCCTCTTTTTGATAATGCTGCTTTCCTTCAGGACCATATACATCCAGTAACTTATCCGACTTTGCCATAAATCCGTTAATACGCTCAACTATATCGATGTTCTCGTCATAAAGTTGCATAAACATACTACGAACTTCTTCTGCATCCTGTTCAGCATAAAACTCAATCATCTTACGAGAAAAATCATAAGAAGTAGTTAAAAGATTATCTGTCTTTGACAGCGACTTTCTCAGCATCGCAGGAAAATCCTGGGCGTTTATATCCCAGTTATCCTGGAAGCACTTAATTGCTTCCCACTTATATTTTTCTTCCTCCCAGTGAGAAGGAAAATTCTCTTTGTACTGAGTGAGGACCTCATCAAGAGATTGTCTATCTATCATTGCTGCTCCCCTTAGGCAAAAGCCAACAATCTTTCTGGTTACACGTGTGTCAACGAACCAGGCTGTATCATCGGCTTACTATTTACCACCAGTTAAATTGCGCTTTATACTGATAGTATCCTCCTAATTAGAGCTTGCACTTTTAACTTCTTGTACATTTCGGCGAACAGAAAAAGGCAGCCCACCCAGAGCTGCCTTCAACGCACACTATGTCTCCGCAGCGCCTAGACTGCATGCTCTGTCTCAGCTCCCTTTTCCTCCTTGAGAAACTGCATATCCAGAGTCTTAATAAACGGCAGGTAGATTGCCATATCAATCAAAATCAATACGAGCTGAAGTAAAGCGCCCTGCCATCCGCACAGAAGAAATCCCGAGATCAAAGGAGGGGTACTTCCAGGCAGCATAATACCGTTGCACAGAGGCACCAAGCCGGCGCTCATTGCGGACCACGCAATTAAAACGTTAACAACCGGCGTAAAAATCAGAGGAATTGCCATGATGGGATTCAAAACTATCGGCAGTCCATACATAACCGGCTCGTTAATACCAAAAATACCAGGCACAATGGAGATCTTTGCAATGTCTTTTGCACGGCGAGAATTGCAGAACAAAAATATCACAATCAGAAGCGAAAGGGTTGATCCTCCGCCACCAAACAGCGCAAAGAACGCATCAAACTCTCGATTGATAATGTTGGGCAGCGCGGTTCCAGCTGCAAAGGCGGCCTGGTTTTCCAGCGTAAGCGCGGTCAAAATCGGCGTAAAAATAGGGCTAGTAATGTTTGACCCGTTAATGCCAAAGAACCAGAAAATGCCCTGAATGATGTAAGCAATCGCCAAGGCCCACACGGTTCCGCCAAGCATGGTCAATGGTGTCTGTAGCATCGAATAAATGCAGGTAAACGCATCTCCCCAAGGAGTGAGCGCAAACAAAACGCTAATAGCCCACACTGCGGCAAACGTGAGCGCCATCGGAACCAGAGCGCTAAACGCAAGCGAAACAGACGTAGGAACGCCCTCCGGCATCCTAATAACCCAGTTCTTCTTGATAGCAAATCCAAAAATGGACACCAACAAAAAGCCCACGATAATCGCTACAAACACACCCCTCGCACCGGTCCACGCAAGAGGAATGCTCTCCACCAAAAATGGCTGAGAAGCTCCCTGGGGCAAAAACTCAGTCACCTGAGGCATCAAAATAAACCAGCTGACGAGCGAAACCATACCAGCAGAAACTCGATCTTCTAAACCAAGTTGATCAGCAAAGTTGTAGCCAATCTCGAACGACAAAAATATTGCCATAAGAGAAACGGTGCAGGCAGAAGGAATGGCCAACAGCGAGAAAAGCGACTTGCCCTGAATCGTAGTGGACTTCAAGAAATCAACCCACGCAGGGATTGGCAAGTTGCCTACCAACGTAAACATTGATCCAATAATAAGGATTGGCATGAGCATGGCAAAAGAGTCGCGCATAGTAAGAAGATATTTATTCTTACTCACCAACTCTGCCATTGGCATAAGCTTTTTCTCAAGGCCTTCCGCTACATTCATACAGTCCCCAAAACAGCACGTAAATCCCTACAAAATTCAGAAGTGAGAATCTTATAACAAATGCAACGATAGCTGTCTATCGCAAGGTCATTCACATAAAATTCACCTGCGGACAACACCAAACCCATTCCAAAAACAAGACTATTCTTTACAAAAAACCTGGCGAGAAGATCGCTCTTCTCGCCAGGCGACTAATTTTCCATTTCAGCATTGATGTAGCAACCAAACAACCCCGCTAGTCTCTAACAAATCCAAACGGGAATTCAGGTTTCACATAATCCAACAAGAAAAGTTCGTCTACTGGGATACGTCCTACAACATTACGAGTTCCGTCGTCCTCAAAATCTCTTAGAGCAACTTCAACTTCTCCCAGGTAATGAGACAGATTGTCATTCACTACTAATACGTCTCCACGTTTAATATGACAATTTGCGCGCTCGCGAGCAGGAATTGAAGTTGCGTACTCAAACATCCTAGGTACTGAAGAACGTAGGTAATACTCAGATGCATCGCCACGCGTTACGTGGTTGAACTGATACAAAACGTTCTTCTCGACCTCAGTTACACCAGAATCAAATTCAACCTTGAACGTTACCTTAGTAGTATCAACAGCGGCTAATGCGGCAAGTTCCTCTTCAGAAGCAAAGCAATTGCCAATCATAATGTCGTCAATAAGGCCAGTTGCTAACAGGTGTCTTGCCTGCAAATCAATTGAACGAGTACGATCATCTTCGCAGGTAGGAAGACCGTCATAAACCGGCCATGGACCAAACGTGTTATCCTGCTGACTCGTCACAAATGCTGCCTGAGTGAGACCCATACCAAAATAATGCTCGGAGAATTCAATAAAGCGCTTCTCGCTCAGACCAGAAAATCTCTGTGGATAAAAATTGTGGCAAACGCACATATTGCGACGATACGCGCCACGCTCAATAAGTAGATCAAGCGACAGCATCTGACTGGCGTTGAACTCAACCGCAATGCCATAAGGATTTCTTGTCAGAGCAATGTCCTGACGGTCTCCCAAATGCCCATCAAGACGAATAATATCAACGCCCATCTTGGCAAAAACAGAAATATCAGTTGCCGTTGCCCCTAAGTGCTGGAATACGCGCGGGTTGGTATCCACTGCAACCGTAAACCCATACTCATGAGCGCGGTCCATAAACTGTGAAAACTCAGCTACTGTCTCTTCTGGTGACTTATCCACAGAAAGTAAGCACGTGAAAATGCGCGAGAAACCATAGTTACTTGCTAATGCCATGTAGGCATCATCGGCTTCAGGTGTTGAGTGCTCTGGATAAAGAGAAATTCCAAGCCTATGCATCACTTCCTCCAATCAAGCATACAGGTTGGTACCTGGCACAGCGTCTCAGCGTTGCGCCAGGTACCAACTCAAATACAAAAGTTTTACAGCACTACAGAATCAAGATCGATAGAGTCAAAGTCTTCGAGCTCAGTAGAAGATTCCTCGGAAGCTGCGGCTTCTTCCTTCAGATATTCCTTATCCAACGTCTTGATGAAAGGCAGATAAATAAAGATTCCCAGAATAATCAAGAAGAGCTGCAGGACAGCACCTTGCCAACCACTCAGCAGGAATCCAGAAACTAGAGGAGGAGTAGTCCAAGGAAGCATGACGCCGTTGCACAGAGGTACTAAACCAAGATCCATGATGAAGTACGCAATGATGATGTTGACCACTGGAGTAAGAATAAAGGGGATCAACATAACAGGGTTAAGAACAATAGGAAGACCAAAGATAATAGGCTCGTTGATACCAAAGATACCAGGAGCAACAGAAATCTTTGCCAGATCCTTAATACGCTTGGAATTGCAGAACAGAAGCATTGCAATCAGCAGAGAGAGCGTCGAGCCGCCGCCGCCAAAGGTTGCAAAGAAAGTCTCGAATTCACGGTTAACAATGTTAGGAAGTGCTGCACCAGCAGCAAATGCGGCCTGATTTTCCAGCGAAAGTGCGGTAAGAATTGGTGTGTAAATTGAACCAGTAACGCTGGAACCATGGATACCAATAAACCAGAATCCACTTGCCAAGACATAACTAAATGCCAATGCCCAAACAGTTCCACCAAGTGAAGTTAGAGGAGCCTGAAGAATTGCATAAATGAAGTTAAAGGCATTGCCCCATGGGGAAATGATAAAGACAATACCAACCAGCCATACAGCGGTAAATGCAACGGTCATAGGAATAAGAGCACTAAATGCACGGGCAACAGTAGGAGGAACGCCCTCTGGCATCTTAATGGTCCAGTCTTTTTTAATGATGTAGCCAAACACGCCTACCGCAAAAAATCCTACAATCATGGCAATGAAGACGCCTTTTGCACCTGTCCATGCAAGAGGAATACTGTCTACCAGGAATGGCTCTACGCCTTCTTCAGGCGAAAACTCAGTTACCTGAGGCATAAGGATGAACCAACCTACCAAAGAAACAATGCCCGCTGACGCACGGTCTTTAATACCAATGTGCTCGGCAAAGTTATAGCCAATGTTAAAGGCAAGGAAGATTGCCATGAGCGAAACAGTACATGCGGAAGGAATAGCCAGCAGAGCAAACAGCGATTTATCTGGCTGAACCATCGTAGTCTTCAAAAAATCAATCCACGCAGGAATTGGGAAGTTGCGAAGCAAAGTAAACATAGAGCCAATAATCAGGATTGGCATGACCATTGCAAACGAATCTCGCATGGTCAAAAGGTATTTATTTTTACCAATCATTTCGGCCAGCGGCATAAGTCGCTTTTCAAATACATCCATCGTTTTCATAGAACCCTCCAAACTAAAACTCTCCATTTTTTATAAAATCACAGATAAAACGTATAGCGAGAAACCCTATGCAGTAGAACCACGCTTAATCAAAGAAATGGCCATCTTAAGCACACGCTCGCCGTTCAAGTTGCCATAATCCGCTGACTCAATAACGCCTACAGGAATTTTTGCTCCGTATTTTGCGTTTACATCGTCAAAGCTAAAACGAACCTGAGGTCCCAGTAAAATGCAGTCAGGAGTGTCGTGCTCTACCTGGAAATCAATCGCGGTAGAAGAAAATGCTTCAACCTTTACTTGAATGCCATGGGCATCAGCAACCTCTTGCATCTTGTTTGCAAGCATACTTGTGGACATACCTGCACTACAAAACAAATCAATCTTTTTCATACCTACTTCCTTTCACTCACCACTGCTCGTAGTTACTTGCTTACAAAGCTCAACAATTTGCACTGCCAAATCGTGTGTTGTAAGTGCACACATCAAATGATCTTGTCCGTGGACCATCAGCAAAGATAGTGGTTTGTTATCCTGTCCAATAATTTCCTGCTGAATCCGTTCCATCTGAAACTCATGCGCTCGATTTAACGATTCTGAACTCTGTTTCAACAGCTCATCTGCCTGGTCAAACTTTCCTAAACGAGCGCACTTGATTGCTTGTATTGCATAGCTTTTTGCATCCCCACCATGCACAACCAAGTTGGTGACAATAGCCTCTACCTCTCTTTCATCCATTTCTATCCCCTCTTTCTCAAACCATCACCTGATGATGTAATCTGACCAACAAAAGTTGAAAAACTTTGATGTTTTACCAGTGAACAAATTGTTTCTTTATCCATAAGAAGGGACGCCATGTTCTTGTTAAATAAACGGGTTTTCTCGTCTTCTGAACAAGAAACTGAGATTAAAAACACAGCAGCTACGTCATGACCGTCCCAGTCAATTGGGTTATCTAATAAACCAACTGCTACACAAGTACGTTCAGACACCGGGCGCGAAGGATGAGGAAGTGCAACTAAGTTTCCAAAGGCAGTCATTGCTAAAGTTTCACGATCAAAAACCAAAGCTCTGAACTCATCTTCAGAAACAGAGATGTTTGATTTCTCACTGTTGCATAATTGACTGACCAAAAAGTTAAGTACTTCTTCCTTACTTCTGTACGCAAGATGTGAGAAGAAAAGATGCTCGCTAAAGTGTTTAGCAAACTCCTCTTGTTCATCTCGACGAAGCAAGTCTTTAACTAACAAGTCTTTATTAATGTCATCGAGCAAGAATCCCGAATAACACACAGGAACTGGCAAAGGAGATTCAATCTCAACAGTTGAGAACACATAGTCAATATGTGAGAAATCAATCTGAGAAATCTGACTCAAATTACACGTAGTAATTGACCCGATATAAGGTCCAAACTCCTCTTTGATACGAATTCCCAAAATCTTTGAAGTGCCTAGACCTGTTGCGCATACACAAAGTACATTCTTTTTTGGCAGTTCAGTGCGCTTACGCTCCAAAGCTAATGCAAATGCCAGGGCCAGATAAGCTACTTCATGCTCACTCAGAGTTGCTTCGTACTCTTTGGCCAAGATTGTTGACGACTCCATAGCCATCAAGTATGCCAAGGGCATTCGATACTGGATGTCAGTAAGCAGCGGATTCTCTATCTGCAGGTTATAGTGAAGACGAACTGAGAGCGGCACAATATGTCTAGCTAAACCCATATGTAGCTCAAGATCATTTCTGAAATCAAATCTAAAGCTACTCCATACCAAATCAACCATCTGGCGAGTTACGGCAAATACATCATCAGTAATCACTAGATTTGGAGATTCAGAAATATCTTTAAACATCTTTTTAGATGCCAAGTGAATTGCAATATAAGCAACTTCTGTCTGAGGAAACTCAACGTCAAACTCAGACGACAGGCAATTTACCAGCTTTTGCGCTACGGTATATTCATACGAGCACTGAATTCTCTTAAGCGAGTCTTCCTGTCCTACAACATAGCGCTGTTGCTTAATGCGATTAATTGCAACCACTATATGAATGACAAGATTTCTAATTGCAAAATCATTCAAGCTGACATCATGATGTTCAACACACTCAACTACCAGCTTTGTTACATCAGTAATAAGTTCATTATTTTCTACCGTGGCGTGACAGCTGCCCGAATATTCTTCGTTTGTTACCAGACTTGCCAGGCAGAGTCGCTTATTAAATTCAGTACCTTCAATCTGAATTCCATAATGCGATTTACGCATTATGTGCAGGTCAAATCTGGCGAGAAACTCTTCAGCTTGTTTTAAATCAGCCGAGATAGTCTTACGAGAAACGTAAAGAATCTCTGATAACTCGTCTACCGTGACCCAATCGCTTCGATTAAGCAGATCGTCCAATATATATGCCACGCGTTCATTAGAAGTCTGAGGTAACTGATCTTCTTTATTAAGCCAGCAATCCAAGAGCTCAGGATTAAGAACTTCAAGATGATAACCCTGACCCTTTATTGTTGTAATTTCAGCAATACCTGAGAGTAATTCTTTTGCACGCTTGATATATGCACGCACGGTGCGCTCGGAGACGCATAAGGACTCAGACAGCGTTGATGTAGAAACATCTTCCTGTTTTGCCAAGCACGTTATGAGACGAACAAGTTTGTCATCCATGACGCACCCTCCTTTTTAACAAATTATAAAAAGGGGCTCTGACGTTTCCATTTCCAATTCCGCCAACGGTAAAAGGAAATCAACTTCACATAACATTATTTAAATCTGTTATTAAAAAACCTGGCGAGAAGATCGCTCCTCTCGCCAGGCGACTAACCTGTCAGTTCTTTGCAGTTGCAGCCACAACCACTACTTCTTTGTCAGTCTTGCAATGAGCTGATCAACCTCGGCATCAGTCATTCCAGCGTCGGTCAGATACTTACGAGCACCAGCCGCGTAATCTAAACCGTCAAGCGAGCCACCCAGAGGCTGCCCACCAACACAAAGAGCAATGTCATTGAATTTAACCTCTACAACAGCATCGTAGCGAGCTTTGTCGTTCTTCTCGCTAATACCGTAATAATTGTCATAAGTGGCCATATAGTCATCGCGCATTTCCTCATACGATGCACCACAAAGACCTTCAAGCAAAGCGCAAGTAAAGCCCGTGCGATCCTTGCCTTCCGTGCAGTGAGTAAGATACGGTCCCTCATGCTTAATCATCTCGCGCAAGCCTGCAACCAGACGCTCAGCATACTTTTTACTACGATAATTTGCATTCAAGTCCAAAGCAGTAACGTTTCCGGCCTCATATAGTCCCTTATGCCAAGAAACATCGTAATCGGCTTTCTGGTAATAACCCTCAATCTCTTCATTGCTATCAGCAAGATCCAAAATGTATTGAACGCCACATTTTTGAGCAAGCTCAGCAGCGTAAGGTGCACGATTGTTCTGGTTATCAATAGGTGATGCCGAACGATACATCACATTCTCTGCCATGTTTCCGCCCCTCATAGCACGGAAGTTAGCAAAGACCTCGTCACTTGCATAGTCGGAACGATTTTTAGTGTATGTTGCGCCAAGAGCCTTTTGAACTGTTGCGTATTTTTGCTTCTCGTGCAGAGTTACGGTACCGGTATCGCCCTCTTTAAGACCGGCGGTTTCCCACAGAGGGTCTCCGTTGTTCACGCATACGTCAATATGAGGATATCCGGGATACCCGCTAATCAAAGCCTCACCAGTCTTAGTATAGTAGCCGTTATAGTACGGAATATCGGTAAGCTTGTAGCCGTTGCTAAACGTAACATCCACGCTATCGCCAAACTCAAAGCCCATCTTATTAAAGTCCTCGATGGTAATATCCAGATAAACACCACCAAACTTGGTCTCATGCGTAGCAGCAAGCGCCCCTGTTGTAAGTTCTTTCTGCTGCGTTTGCTCCGCGGGCTTGTTCTCTTGCTGAGAAGGTGCAACGTTGCACCCTACCAACATAAACGAGAGCACCAGAGCCATGAACATACTCAAAACCGCAGTAAACCGCTTCTGTAACTTTTGCATTTCTCGCCTCTTTTCTCTTGTTTCTGCATGTCAAAAGCACAGTGCTTTAACTATATGTCTGGCGAGAAACCCCACCTGTTAAAACGGGTAGGGTTTACATGAACGGTTAAGTTTTATCGGTGGGTGGAGAAAGGTGATAAGGTCATCAATTTAAAATATAAAATTAAAATTTCTCATAAATTCAAAATTATCAATACAATCAATATTAAATTGATCACAGACATTAGGGATTTTAATTTTATTCTTTGAGTTACTGCTTACTTCATTTGTAACTAAAACATAATTGTTCAATTTAGCCTCAGCACACAGCCATGCATCTGCGCGAGACTGATTCTCAAATTCCGCAATCGCTTCTTTTGTATACCCAGCATTTTTTGCCCAGTCTATAATTTCTAAATAGTCAGGCAAAATATTTTTAGATGTTTTCATTGGCTTATATGACTTTAAAGAGTCAAACCATTTTTTTAAAGCATCGTCTTTACGCCTAATTTCATCAAGAACAGTTTCATGAATTACAACATCCTTATTAACAATATGTGACTCCATCTTATCCCAAAAACTTGGAAAGAGGTCAAGCGGATAAGCCTTCATTCCATAGATCCAATAATTTGAGTCGAGAAGATATACGGTAGACATCTAAGATACCTTCTCAAAAAATTTATTGAAACTATTTATATTCATGCATGTCAAATCTGCCGCATCGCGATAACTAATAAAACCCGAATTAACTGCAGACCATATGGCATCGGAAAAAACATTTCCTAAGCGATATTGCTTAGTTCTGTAGTAATTTCCGCCACTATTAGTTTTTTTAATAGGGCTAAGCGTAGATTTATATTTTTTATACAGCTCAAAAAAACTCTCACGATTAACTAAATCTAAATCAAGAATACGACGTGCAACTACAATAAAATTGACCTTAAGATGCTGGGCGATTATTTTAGTTTTATTGTAGATGTTTGTATTGGACTCATTCCAATACTTTAAAATTAAGTCAGCAGGAACTAAAAATTCTGCAGCGACGCCATTACAAAATTTTTCAATGGAATTACTATCGGATTCTTCTTCGTCATTAGGATTGCTAACTCCTGTTTGAGCATATGCTAAATGTGCAAGCTCATGAACTAGTGTAAAAATTTGTGCAGTTTTAGCATCTCTTCCATTAATGAAGATTAACGGAGCTTTTTTATCTGCCAAAACAAAACCACGAAATTCACTTACATTCAGTGGTCTAGAAGTATTATCTTTTACCACTCCATTTACAATAACGGCAATGCCAAGACTTTCTATCTTATCTTTTAAGAATTTAAACGCTTCATCCACCGTTTTAAATTTTGTTGCCCAGTCGTTTTCCAGCTTTAATAAAGAATGGAGCTTACTAGATAAGCTACTAATATTTTCTTTATCCATTTCGAGTGCCGCAAAAGATCCTACGAAATTAACATCTTCATATTTCTCATGAGAGAAATAATCTTTCATCCACTCTTGGCGTCTTTTCATCAAACTAATTGTGTCATATAGCTCAGGACTGGGCTCGACAGTAGATACATCATCTACTGTTCTAAAATCTGCAATCTGTAAATTAAAGTCAGGCATTTGATCAGAGAACAAGTCAGATAGGCTTACATGCGTGAGTGCCGCAAACCTCTTCATTTGATTAATTGTGGGAGAATGAGTGCCTTCGAACCACTGATCAAATTTAGGAAATTTTTTTACTATCTCGTCTTTGTTTATATTACTGCGCTTCGCAGCCCATAAACAAACTTCTTTATTTAGTTGATTCTGCATTCACACCACCCCTCCCTCAAGAAATAGCTAATATGATAAACACCCTAATGAATGTATTTATAGATTATTTCATGATATAACAATAACACTTTAAATATTCCCTCAAGGCATCATCCACTACATACACATGCGTTCCGTAGATGCCTCGAGTAAGAAGAACGTAGTAGATGTTCTTGATGTATTGGGTTAGCTGCTCAGCAGTTGCTCCACCCTTACCCTTTTTGTCAAAGTAGTGGTCTTTATCGCCAATTAGTCTTCCGGTTATCGGATCTAGCTTTAAATCTGGACCAATAATTACGTACGAGTAGCTTAAATCATACCCCTGGGCTGTATGAACACATCCGACTTCCTGAGCATATATCGGATTAGCCACTCCATTACCAACCCAGTTAGCAAGCATAGAATTCCATCTGAACGACTTGTCTCCTATAACAATATCTTTCAGAGGGGAAGCGACTGGTTTACCTTTTGTTTTCCAATCCCATGCATATCCAGCAAGCATTCTTGTCAGATTATGTTCTGATAATTTCTGTTCAAAACTATCTGTGAAATCATCTATTGAGTCATGAAGGACAAACTCATAGTTATCAAATGTTCTTCTCGCGGGGTGTTTATCATTCAGAATGTCTGAAATGTAATTCAGGTATTCCGCTCCACCTTGAACTCTCATTTGATTTTCTAGTCTAATAGGATGCCTAAGGGCATCTCCAAGTTTTTCTTCAAACGAGTTAGGGTCGATATCCGCAGGCTTAATTGACTGTGATGCATCGTAAAAGAAGATTGGAAGTTTAGTGAGCTTTAATGCCCAATCTAACTGTGTGGATTCTTTTGGCAAACCAAGCTTTTTATTTACTTCATCATAGCTGCCAAAAGCAGTAATCCCTCGACGTGCCGTTAAACGATGTGACTCATCAATGAGCAGAATATCAAATGGTTTCTCTACCTCGGGGTTATAGCCAAATTTGGGATTTGCCAAGTCATTGGGTCCAATAACATCCCTTGCATTGAGTCCGCCAACGCCCTTTAACGACTTCTTTAAAGTTGCTCTTAAGGAGGTCATAGGTTCAACAATTTTGATATTCAAGTCTTTGAACTTCTCGTCATCACGAAGAGCTTTTAATAGATAGATAGCAAGAATCGTCTTACCTGTACCAGGCATTCCTTGGACAACGATAGGTTTGGCTTTTGACAGGTCAGATTCAATTGCAGAATAAATTTTATTAAGAGCAACTCGCTGATCAACCGACAAGCTTTTGTAAGGAGAGTATTTAAATACTTCCGATTCTTCAATTTCGCTGATAGTCTTATCTGCTAACTCCATCCTACGGAGCTCTTCCCAAAGATCATCAAACATTGATTCATACTTTTCTTTAGAAAAGTAATTTAAGTTGCTATGACCTTCGTTTTTATTAGTGAGCTTATAGACTCCATCAGCAGCCATAAGACCAATCAGACGATTTTCATAATCCTTAATAACTGACTGGTTAAACTCTTGATTAAAAATAATATTTACACTGGTAAATAAATCCTTTTCGGAATTTTTACTATGCTGAGACATACGCTCACTAACACTTGTGGTCTCACCCACATAAGCACTTTTTTGGCGAGGATTATCGTTAGCCAAAATATAAACCATTGGCCAGTTTTGAACTTTATCATCATCCAATTGAAGAGAAGAGATTTCAATTCCTTGAGTCGGAGTAAATCGACACCGGTCAACAAAAAACGGAGCTCCTTGAGGAGACTCTGCATCTGACTTTGTATCGATTACTTTCATACTCCATCCCCACCCAGAAGTTAACAAATTGATTGTACTGCTAACAGGGATGATGCAACTACCTTAACTCTCTCTTGTGCCCGTAAACACAAAGTCTCGGTTAGCAATGTGGGCAATGCCTTGAATGGTGTCGCCCTCAACAGAGCCACCGACGGCAAAGATAACGGGACCAACAAAAGACTCAAGCTTGCCGCCAAAGGTAAACGAGTTGTCGGTAACCTTGCCGTTCTCAATATCAATCTGGACACCCATGGCAGTCAGAGAACCAGTGAGTTTCTCGCCAGAGGTGATGAAAACAGCGGTACCCTCTTTGGCTCCAACGGGAGAATCCATTTGAATCTTGTATGTTCCGTCGATCATGATGCCTCTATTCTGTCCAGGTGTTATACCTGGTGTTTTGTTGGGTTGCAGCCAATAGACTGCGGCGAAACCAGCTGTTGCTTGTACGCATCTATTCTACCCAAGAAGTGTGAGTGATAGATGTGGTTTCTCGCCAAGGGGTGATTTGTAGGGTTTGAATGAAAGTTGGAAATTTTCCAAACGAATGCTTGGCGGGGATTTTCTGGGGTATAGAGATGGTAGATAATTTGCGCGGCACTTCTCGCCACGCTTGTAGAAAGGAACGTCCTATGGACATTTCACAGGTTAAGAAAGTTGTAGTTGCTGGCGGCGGCGTTTTGGGCAGCCA
>JAHACE010000009.1 GCA_018376005.1 Atopobium sp.
CAGAGTGGATGTTCTTGCGCAGTTGCCAGCAGAGATGGCCGAGCTGCTCGAAAGTTTTTTGCCACACGCATTGGTTGGTAACACCACCTTTGGTTTCACGAACTACATTTTCTATTTCTTAATCGCTGCTGTGATTTTCCTGATTGTCTGCTTTAAGTTTAAGAAGAAGCAGGCAGAGAGCATCGTCCCTCAGGGACGCTTCGTTAATGGCGTTGAGTATCTGATTGAGTACATTAGAGATGACGTCTGCAAGGCTTCTCTTGGAGAAACGTGGCGCACTCACTTCCCATTCTTGATCACTATGTTTATGTTCATCCTGATCAACAACATCATTGGCCTTATTCCTGGCGCACACCCAGGTACCGGTACTATTGGTGTTACTGCTGCTCTTGGTCTTTGCTCCCTTGGATACTTTATGTATGTAGGTGCAAAGAAGATGGGTGTTATTGGCTACATCCTAAGCCTTGCACCAAAGGGCGTTAACCCTGTTATTGCAGCAGTTATCTGGGTTATTGAGGTCTTCTCAACATTCCTTCGTCTGGTTACTCTGGCTGTCCGTCTGTTCTGCAACATGTATGCAGGTCACATCGTTTCATTCAGGCATACGTTTTTACCCTACTCTCTACTGTCTACATCCAGCTGGTAGAGTCTGAACACTAAGCAAAACGCTTAGTTGGTGGCATTGCCACACTGTGGTGCCAAACGGCACAAAAGATGAAGTCATCTGAGCCCACGCTCAGTTGATGATAGGTATGTATATTGGTCGCCTTGAGAGGGGCGAGCGAAAAAGGAGGAATCGTGGGTATTTTCGGATATGCTCTTTGCGTTATGGGAGCAGCAATTTGTATTAGCGCCGTAGCAACGAGTGCCGCTAACAACATGGCTCGTCAGCCTGAGGTTCAGGGTCGTCTCTTCACAGTCTTTATTCTTGGCTGCGCATTCATCGAGGCACTTACCCTAATTGGCTTCGTTGTTACCTTGATGGTTAAGTAAATTACTGTTTGTAACAGCGAAAACGCTACGTTGGAGGAATGCATGAATACGATTTGTAAGGGAGTTAAAAAAGCCAGCACAGTAGGCGCAACTGCTGCTCTACTTGTGGCAATGGCTCCCTCAGTCGCACTTGCTGAAGAGGGTGCAAGTGGTGCCGATATTCTTCTTCCAAAGCCCGCTGAGTTTGTTCCTGCTCTGATTGCGTTTCTGATCATCTTTGCTGTTGTAGCAAAGTTTGTATGGCCTTCCGTTCTACGTATGCTTGACAAGCGTCAAGAGAAGATCCAAGGCGATCTGGACGCTGCAGCAAAGGCTCGCGAGGAAGCCAACAAGGATCGTGAAATCGCAGCAGCTGGTATCGACGCAGCTAAGCAGCAAGCAGACGAGATTGTTTCTGCTGCTAAGCGTGAGGGCGAAGAAGAGCGTGCTCGTATTATCGAGCAGGCAAAGGCAGAAGCTGTCGAGATTATTACTAAGGGTAAGGGCGTTGTAGAGTCTGAGCGTCGTCACGCCATGGCTGAGCTTTCTGATTCCGTTGTTGATCTTGCCGTCGATATTGCCGGAAAGATTATTGGCAACGAGCTTTCAGTAGAGCAGCAGCGTGCTCTTGCCGAAAAGTACCTTGCGGAAGTAGGTACTCCAGATGAGCACTAATAAAGACGATCAAGACAGAAAAGTAGAGGGCTATACCAGGGCACTCCTGGAGGCTGGCCGCGCAGAGGGTCGTGCAACTGCAGACCTTGTACAGGTGCAGCACGCAAAGAAGTTCTCTCCAGAAGTTCTTGAGACTCTTGGTGCTATGCAGGCGAGTGAGGATGTCAACCTTATCAATGATGTTGCCGCTACGTTCCAGGAGCTTCTTGAAGAAGAAGACAAGACACTTACAGTAACGGTAACTACTACAATGCCTCTTGATGATGAGTTACGTGCAAAGGTCACCGAGAAGCTCGAGAAGAACTTCAATACTCAGGTGTATCTTATTGAGCGTGTTAATCCCAAGATTTTGGGCGGCATTGTAGTTGAGGCACGTGATCATCGTTATGATGCATCGGTAAAGACACAGCTCACTCACATTAAGAGTAGGCTCTCTTCAGATCACGTTGAAAGTGAATTGTAATGACTGATAAGACCACTATACAGGAAGGAACGCTGAGCTCAGATGCCGTCATGGCACAGCTTAGAGAGCGCCTTTCTAAGGTCAATTCAACTGTATCCCAGCAAGAGGTATCTGCTGTTATTGAGGTAGCAGACGGTATTGCTCGTGTTGCTGGTCTACGCAGCGCTATGGCAGGCGAGTTGCTGGAGTTCACTAGCTCCGTTACGGGCCACAGCGTATTCGGTCTTGCTCAGAACCTTGATGAAACTTCAGTCGGCGCTGTTTTGTTCGGCGAAGTTTCTGAGATTAAGGAAGGCGACGAGTGCCGTACAACCGGCCGCGTCATGGATATTCCAGCTGGTTTTGACATGCTTGGTCGTGTTGTTAACCCACTGGGCCAGCCTATTGATGGACTTGGCGCTATCCACGCTACACATCGTCGCCCTATTGAGTTCAAGGCTCCTGGCATCATGCAGCGTCAGCCTGTTTGCGAGCCAGTTCAGACTGGACTTCTGGCAATTGACGCTATGGTTCCTGTCGGCCGTGGTCAGCGTGAGTTGATCATTGGTGACCGTAAGACCGGTAAGACCGCTATCGCAATTGACGCAATCGTAAACCAGAAGAACACCGATATGGTTTGTATCTATGTCGCCATCGGTCAGAAGGCGTCTACAGTTGCAAACATCCGCGAGTCTCTTTCCCGCCATGGTGTTCTTGACAAGACCGTCATTGTTGCAGCTACCGCAGCCGATTCTGCTCCAATGCAGTACATTGCCCCTATGGCAGGCGCTGCTATTGGTGAGTTCTTTATGTATAACGATAAGGACGGCAAGCCTGCTGACAAAGACCATCCAGGCGGACACGTTCTTGTTGTTTACGATGACCTCTCTAAGCAGGCAGTTGCATACCGTCAGATGTCACTGACGCTTCATCGTCCACCAGGACGTGAGGCATATCCTGGTGATATTTTCTACCTGCACTCACGCTTGCTGGAGCGTGCATGTAAGCTCTCCGATGAAAACGGAGCAGGTTCTCTTACCGCACTTCCAATTATTGAGACGCAGGAAGGCGACGTTTCTGCATACATTCCTACAAACGTCATTTCCATTACAGACGGCCAGATTTATCTGCAGTCTAATCTCTTCTTCCAGGGCCAGCGCCCAGCAGTCGACGTAGGTATTTCTGTATCCCGCGTTGGTGGCGACGCTCAGGTCAAGGCAATGAAGCAGGTTGCAGGTACACTTCGTCTGGACCTTGCAAGTTATCGTGAGAAGCAGGCATTCTCGCAGTTCGGATCCGACTTGGATGCAACTACGCAGTACCAGCTCAACCACGGTGCTCATATGATGGAGCTTCTCAAGCAGCCACGTTATTCAGCTCTGGACGTAGTAGACCAGATTTGCGCAATTTACGCTGCAAAAGAGAACTTTATTGATGACGTTGATCTTGAGAACGTTGCTCTCTTCCGTGATGGCCTTGCTCAGTACATGAGTGAGTATCACCCACAGCTCCGCAACTCTCTGCGCAACGGAAAGATTTCTGATGAGCAGGCAGAGCGCTTGAGTGATCACATTAAGCACTTCAAGGCTAAGTTCTTGGAAGAGCATCCAAACAAGGTTGTGGATGAGGCAGAAGCTAATTCAGACACACCAGGCTCTTTTGACGCAGTAACCCAGGGTTCATTGCAGGAGTAATTATCAATGGCGAACCTTCACGAAATATCGAGGCGTATGAGCTCCATCAGGAGCACCATGCAGATTACGCGCACGATGTCGATGATTTCGACAGCGCGTGTCCGCAAGGCACTTGATAGGGCCGAGGCTGCTTCGCCATATAAGGAAGCTATTACCCTTATGCTTGCAAATGTAGCAGGCGCTGGCTTTAATCCTAAGAAACAGCCTCTTCTTGCTACACATAAAGTCGAGAAGAACGTGCTGTTCTTAGTCATCGCATCTGACCGTGGCCTTGCAGGCGGATTTAACATCCTGCCTCAACGCGACGTTGAGCATGAGATGGCACGTCTTAAGGCTAAGGGTGTGTCGTCCGAGATAATTACTTGCGGACGCAAGCCAACTGAGTACTTTACGTATAGAAATATCAAGCCCACCATGTCTTATGTAGGCATTTCCTCTGAGCCTACAGCAGACCAGGCTGATCGTATTGCCTCCTATATCATGGATGGCTATATCAAGGGTAAGATTGATCGTGTCGTAATCAAGTACTGGCATGCAAAGAACCGTGTTGACCAAGAGCAGGTTACAGAGCAACTTCTTCCTATTTCGCGCGATAAACTCACGATTCCTAATAAACCACGTACCGAAGAAGCCCTCTCACAGGTGAAGACGTATAACAAGAGTGAATATCAATTCTCGCCATCTGCTTCTCAGGTACTTGATTCGTTGATGCCCGCTTATATCAAGACGGTCATCTTCCACGCACTTCTTGATTCTGCTGCAGCCGAGCATGGTGCACGCCGTCGTGCAATGCAGTCTGCAACTGATAATGCTGAGAACGTCTTAGGCGCTCTTAGCCGTACGTACAATCGCGAACGCCAGGGCGCAATTACCACTGAGCTCAATGAGATTATCGGTGGTGCTGCAGCATTGGAGGATATGTAATGTCAGATATGCAAGTAGAGACTTCTTCCTTTGAGGAAGCTATTCTCAACAAGCGCAATCAGCACGTTGACGATGGCGTAATCGTTCGCGTAGTTGGACCAGTTGTCGACGTTAAGTTCGACGGACCTGTTCCAAGCATCTATACCGCACTGACGGTAGAGGATGACACGCCTGTTGGTCACGTCAGCACCGTTCTTGAGGTTGAGTCTCAGCTTCCCGGTGGTGTTGTTCGTACCGTCGCTATGTCGTCAACCGATGGTCTTCAGCGTAACCTTCGCGTTAAGGACACCGGCAAGCCAATGATGATGCCAGTAGGCGAGTCTACGCTGGGCCGCGTCTGGAACGTCATGGGTCAGCCAGTCGACGGTGGAGATATTCCTGAAGACGTTGAGTTTTATCCAATTCACCACCCAGCACCTCTCTTCGAAGAGCTCACTACTGAGACAGAGATTTTCGAGACGGGCATCAAGGCAATCGATCTTCTCGAGCCTTATGTTCGAGGCGGAAAGACTGGCCTCTTTGGTGGCGCTGGCGTTGGTAAGACCGTTCTGATTCAGGAGCTTATTAACAACCTGGCTCAGCAGCATGGTGGTACTTCCGTATTCACCGGCGTTGGAGAGCGTACTCGTGAGGGTACCGACCTCTTCCTCGAGATGACTGAGTCCGGCGTTATTAACAAGACCTGCCTAGTCTACGGTCAGATGAACGAGCCACCAGGAGCTCGTATGCGTGTTGCTCTTGCAGGCCTTACTACTGCAGAGTACTTCCGTGATCAGGGCCAGGATGTTCTGTTGTTCATCGACAACATCTTCCGCTTCTCTCAGGCAGGTTCTGAGGTTTCCGCACTTCTCGGCCGTATGCCTTCCGCAGTTGGTTACCAGCCAACTCTGGCTACAGAGATGGGCGAGCTTCAGGAGCGTATTACTTCCACCAAGGAAGGCTCTATTACTTCCGTACAGGCAGTTTACGTCCCTGCAGACGACCTTACTGACCCTGCTCCTGCTACAACCTTTACGCACTTGGATGCAACTACCGTTCTTTCTCGTGCTATTACCGAGCTTGGTATTTACCCAGCAGTTGATCCTCTGGCCAGCTCCAGTTCTGCTCTTGATCCATCCATTGTTGGTTCAGAGCACTACCGTGTTGCTATGGCAGTTCAGGAGACCCTGCAGGAGTACTCCGACCTTCAGGACATCATTGCAATTCTGGGTATGGACGAGCTTTCTGAGGAGCAGCAGCGTACCGTTGCTCGCGCCCGTAAGATTCAGCAGTTCCTCTCTCAGTCATTCCACGTTGCCGAGAAGTTCACTGGTAACCCTGGTGTGTACTGCACCGTTGAGGAGACTGTCCGCTCGTTTGCAGAGATTATTGACGGTAAGTGCGATGACCTTCCTGAGCAGGCATTCCGTTTTGCAGGCACCATCGAAGATGTTCGCGAGCGCGCTGCAAAGATTTCCGCTTCGGATAGCTCACAGAACTAGGATTTCTCATGGCTGAGTTGACTTGTCAGTTTGTCAGACCAGATAAGCTCCTTTACGAAGGAACCGTTGAAAGTCTGATTCTTGCTTCAGCAGATGGAGAGTATGGTGTGTGGCCAGGCCACGCACCAGAAATCATTGCGCTTGGCGATGGTGTTGTAAGACTGCACATGCCTCATCCAGAGAATGAAGAATCTATGACCAAGATAGTGATTTCTGGTGGATACGCAGAAATCGATCCAACAGGAGTCATTATCTTGGCAGATCATGCTCGTCGCGTTGATGACATTGATGCAGATGTTGTGCGTGAGACAAGAGATGACGTCATTGACCAGATGCTTTCTCTTCCAGAAGACGATAATCGTCGTGCCTACTACGAAAAAAAGATAGACTGGTGTAATCTACTTCTGAAGCAAGTGGTTGAGGAGTAAAATTCTCTCACTGTCGTTTTCGGAGGTTTATGGACGTCATAAAAGTAGTAGGTGGCCGTTCTGTCACAGGAGAGGTCACTGTAGAGGGTGCAAAAAACTCTGCCCTTAAATTGATGGCTGCAACCATCATGGCTCCTGGTGTTACTACACTCACTAACGTTCCTAATATTGCAGACGTTCACGTCATGGGCAAGGTGCTCAAGACGTTAGGCGCTCGCATTGAAGTCGTTGGTCTTCACGAGCTCAAAATTGATACCACAGATATTACAAGCTGGGAGACTCCTTACAGTCTTGTCGCACAGATGCGTGCATCAACTGCTGTTTTGGGTCCCCTTATTTCTCGTTTTGGCAAGGCTGTTGTGGCAATGCCAGGTGGTTGTAATATCGGTGCTCGCAAAATTGACATGCACATCCTGGGCCTCGAGGCTTTGGGTGTTGAATTTAAGGTTGAGCACGGCAATATTCACGCAAGCGCTCCTCACGGCATAACCGGCGAGACCGTTTCTTTAGCCTTTGCTTCCGTTGGTGCAACAGAGAACCTGATGATGGCATCAGTTTTTGCCAAGGGTGTAACGGTCATTGATAACGCAGCTCGTGAGCCAGAAATTGTTGACCTTGCTACTATGCTCAACAAAATGGGCGCTAACATTCAGGGTGCCGGATCTCCTGTTATTGAGATTCACGGCGTTACAGAGCTGCACCCTGTTGAGCACGAAGTTGTTGGCGACCGCATTGAGGCTGGTACCTTCCTGGCTATTGGCGCGCTTACTGGTGAGCCTATTACTGTTCACGGCTTCGAGCCAAATCACCTTGGCCTGGTACTTAAGAAGTATGAGCAGATGGGCATTACCATCGAGACCGGAGATAGGTGGGCAAGGGCTTCTCGCCAGCAAGATCTTAAAGCTATCGATATCCAGACGCTGCCATTCCCGGGTTTTCCAACAGACATGCAGGCACAGACCATGACGCTGCTTGCTCTGGCTAAGGGTACCTGCATCATTACAGAAAACGTCTTTGAGAATCGCTTTATGTTGGCGTCTGAGCTTTCTCGCATGGGAGCCGATATTACCATTGAGGGCCATCACGCTATTGTTCGCGGCGTCTCCGGCTTTGAGGGGGCGCAGGTCAAGTCACCAGATCTTCGTGGTGGTGCTGCGCTTGTTATGGCTGGTCTTGTGGCCGAGGGAGAAACAATCGTTTCTGCCATCCATCACATTGACCGCGGTTACGAGGGATTTGTCGAGAAACTCGTCGCGCTGGGAGCAGATGCTCAGCGTACCACCATTCCAGACGACGACTTTATCGAAGGATAGTTTGTGTCAACTAAACCAAAGCATGCAAAACTGCTCGACAATGGGGCCTCACAGGGCACTTCGGCTGACACTGCACAAAATACCGCAACGGGAAGTACCCAAGGTACTGCACCAAGCGCTACAACCAATACGTCGCAGAACGCTGCAGTTAGTAACTCTCCTTTTAGTCGCACGCAGGCAGAGGGCTACCACAAGCGTCGTAAGCGTGTCTTCAGAAAGCAGATGGTAGTCAGGTCGCTTCTGGGCGTCTTTGCTGCTGTTTTTGTTGCCGCTGTGGTGGGCGCAGGTATCTGGTATGCAAGCGTTCAAGCGCAGCTCAATAACTCGCAAGTCATTACTGCTGAGCTTCGTCAGACGCTTCAGGAGCCTTCTGCACCAAGCGACCCCTACTATATGCTGCTTCTAGGAACCGACGGCCGACCTGGCGAGACTGAATATCGTGCGGATTCCATTATTTTGGCGCGCGTTGACCCTATTCATAAGCGTGTGACCATGCTTTCTATTCCACGAGATACCCGTGTCTTGTGGAAGGGTTCTTACATGAAGATTAACGCCGTCCACTACTATGACGGCGCAAATGGCATGGTACAAGCTGTAAATGAACTGTGCGGCGTACATATTGCCCACTATGCAGAGGTCAACTTTGATGGTCTCGCAGGCATTACAGATGCTCTTGGTGGCGTAACCGTAAACGTTGAGCAGTACATGCGTGACACAGAGAACTTCAGCGACGTTGTTGAACTGTACCCTGGCGTTCAGAAACTGAACGGTGCTCAAGCACTCTTCTTTACTCGTGTTCGCTACGCTTTTGCAGACAGCGATTACACCCGCATGCGCCATCAGAGAACCTTCATCAAGGCTATGATTGCTCAGATTCTGAACACAGGAGACCCTGTAGCCATTGCAAATACTGTCAATTCAACAGCAAGCATGGTTATTACCGATCTATCTGTCTCAGACATTATTTCTTTGGGCACTCAGATGATTGGCATGAACACTGACAAGGATATCTATACGGCATACGTACCATCCGAGGGAACAGAAATTGATGGCCAGTCGTATGTTATTGCAGATAAAGATGCACTTGCAAAGATGATGAAAGTAATTGATGCAGGAGACGATCCATCTAGTTTAAACGGACAAACAGATGCCGAGGCAAATGCTGAGGCTGCCGAGAAAAGTTCAGAAGAGTCCTCAGAATCTTCAAACAGCTCTTCTCGCCAGTAAAACTAAGCGCCGTTTTTGGGTATCATTCAAGTGTTAGAAATATTTTCGTTGCGTAGCGCAACTGATTTTGCATGAAAAAGACTGTCAAGCAGTCGTCGGAGGAGAGCAATGGCCAACGATAACGTACAAAACGAGCACACACTGACAAAAGCCGGCGAGGACTATCTCGAGGCAATTTATCGAATTGCACTTGAGCAGCCAGATGACGATAAGAGCGTCCGCTCTGTTGATATTGCCGAGAGCCTTGATGTTTCCAAGGCAAGCGTCAACAAGGCACTATCCCAGCTTAAAGAGCAGGACATGGTTGAGCAGAGTCGTTATGGTCGTGTCACGCTGACCAAAGAAGGCGAGGCAAATGCCCGTACCACATGGCGTGCTCACCGTGCGCTTCGCACCTTCCTTGAGGAGGATTTGGGCGTAGACACAGAGACTGCAGATGCAGAGGCTTGCCTTATGGAGCACTCACTTTCTGTAGACACGCTGGCCAAGCTCATTGAATTCCTTGAGAAGCGTGGAATTGAGATTCCAAGCAAGTAACGTAACCTGGCGCTTATGCAAGCTAGGTACGTACAAAAGCGCCTGTCATTTGAGTTTATCGGCGGCAAAACCGTCATTCTTACAAGCGCACGTTAGGTGTGCAGAGCCAACAGGGCTCATAGGTGAAAGGTAAACACATGAAGGCAATTATCCCAGCAGCAGGTCTAGGTACGCGTTTTCTACCTGCAACAAAGGTAACCCCTAAAGAGCTGTTGCCTGTTTTGGATAAGCCCGTCATCCAGTACGTAGTAGAAGAGGCTCTTGAGCCAGAAGAGGTTGATGAGGTAATCATCATCAATTCTCGCGAGAAGCCACAGATTGAAACATACTTTGCTGAAGACCAGAAGTTTGAAGCAGACCTTTCTTCTCGTGGAAAGCAAGACCTTGCCGAGAAGATCCATGCAGCTTCTGCGCTTCCTGTTTCCTTTACCTATCAGGACAATCCTCGTGGCCTTGGTCATGCCGTACTTTGCGCTGCAGACGGCGTAGGCGACCAGCCATTCTTTGTACTTCTCGGCGATTACTTTGTTCCAGACCGTCAGATGTGCATCCGCATGGCAGAGATTTCCAAGCAGCACAATGGCGCATCCGTCATTGCAGTTGCTCCAGTTCCTGCAGATCAGGTGAATCGCTACGGTATTATCGCAGGTGAGTGCATCTCTTCTCCTTCAGATAACTCTGAGGGCGAGGGTGCTATTTGGAAGGTAACAGGCCTTGTCGAGAAGCCTCGTCCAGAGGACGCACCTTCTCACCTGTTTATTGTTGGTCGTTACCTGCTTTCTCCAAAGATTATGGAGCTCCTGGCAACTCAGGGTCCTGGCGCCGGCAACGAGATTCAGCTGACAGATGCAATGGAGCGCCTGCTTGCTGAGGAAGAGATGTATGCGCTGGTAATCGACGCGGAAGAGGGCTGCGATACCGGTACTCCTGCAGCTTGGGCAGCAACTAATGCTCGTATGGCGCTCTCTGATCAGAGCTCTGCAGCAGCATTTAAAGAGGCGCTCGGCAGCTATGCCAACCGCATTGGATAAAAGACCCGACATACTCCGTTTTGGCAGCGATGGCTGGCAAGCCCGCTATGATAAAGGCTTTACCAGGGATAATGTAGTTAGACTTGCAGAGGCCCTTGGTACCGTCTGGTCAGAGGAGCTGCCTGGCGGTATTGTGTTTGTCGGCTTTGACACACGCTTTGAAGCAGATTCGTCTGCTCTTGAAGCCGCTGCAACATTGGCTTCCTTTGGTTTAGACGTGCGTGTGTCCGAGACTTTTTGCCCAACTCCATCTGTTTGCTGGGCCTGTGCACATCATAAAGATGTGGCTGGCGGTCTCATTATTTCTGCAACTGAGCTTTCCTGCGAATATTGCGGCATGATTATTCGCGCTGCTAATGGAGGTCCTGTTTCTCGCGATTTTCTCCAGCGCGTGGAATCCGCAACGCCGCTTGAGCCAACAGATCAGCGTGGAACTTTTACCACAACAGATATTGTGACGCCTTATAAAAGTGCGCTGCTTAATCAGATTAATGTGTCTGTTATTAAAGAGCTACGCCCGAGCGTGGTAGTTGATCCTATGTATGGTGCAGCAACAGACCTGCTTGCTGACGTACTTTCCGCAGCTGGATGTGTTGTACATCAGATGCACCAAGGTCCTGTCAGGGATTTTGGTGGCATTCACCCACAACCAGCGGACCCTTGGGCTGATGAGTGCTCTTCGATGGTGGTAAGCCGCCATGCACAGCTGGGCCTTTTGCTTGATTGTGACGGAGACCGAGCTGCTGCCGTAGATGAAACTGGCCGACTCCTTAGCCCACACGAGCTTATTCCGCTTATCACACGCCATCTTGTACAAAATAGAAAGCAAACTGGCCGCGTTGTTTCTACACTGACCTGTTCGGCAACGGTATCCAGGCAGGCAGCTCATCTTGGACTAGAGTCTGCAAGCGTGCCTGTTGGATTTGCGCGACTTTATTCAGAGATTGAGCAAGGAGACGTCCTTCTCGCCGCAGAGGAGTACGGCGGTATTTGCATTCCAAGCCACCTGTTGGAGAGAGACGGCCTGCTTGTGGCCTTGCTTGTTGTCGAAATGCTTGCGTACACACATAAATCGCTTGCACAGCTTGTCTCTGAGGACGAGGCTGAGCTGGGTCGCATGTGTTATAGCAGGCGAGGAGTGCGACTTGATGCTGCGGCTACCCAGGCGTTCAGAAACATCCTTCCAGGCCTCAATCCAGAAAACGTTGCAGGTAAAGTTCCTGTTTCGGTAAGCCATGCCGATGGCCTTAAGCTTCAGTTTAAAGACGATTCTTGGGTGCTCATCCGTCCTTCTCGTATGGATGCGCTGGTACGCGTGTATTCTGAGGCCGCTAACGAGACACTACGCGATCAACTTCTTGATGCTGCTTGCCAGATTGTCAAAGACGAGATTTAGCCCAAACAAAGCGTGTCGAGAAGACCGTTTAAATGGCAGCGTAAAAGACACCGCAAAAGGCAGCGTAAAAACGCGCAAGAAGACAACGTCAAAATCGCGTAAAGCTCGCACAAAGATAATGTCAAAAAAGCGTAAAAACTAACGCAAAATGACAACACTATATATAGTTGAAAAATAAAGTGTTACTACTAGACGACAAAGGGAATTTAGTGCCCAATATACGCATCAGTTCACTAAAGACTACGAATTGTGTAGAAATTGTGGAGGAATTAAGAAGATACAAAATCATCTTCACAAACGAGTCGTAAGTGCGTATAGTTAT
>JAHACE010000010.1 GCA_018376005.1 Atopobium sp.
GTTTCTTGTCAAAAATGAGTGTAAAGTAGACGGGCTGCTCAAACAGGACAATTATGTCTAAAGGCAGTATGTACAGGACGTGGTCCGCTGGGGAAGAGTACCCGATGTGCTCTCAAGGTCCCATGACCACCGAAGGTTAGGAAAGAGCATGGTTAATACCATCCTCGGCCGCAAGCTGGGCATGACCCAGGTATGGGACGAGAACGACAACGTCGTTCCTGTTACCGTCGTTCTTGCTGGCCCCTGCACCGTTTCACAGGTAAAGACTGTTGAGACGGACGGCTACAATGCCGTACAGATTGGCTTCGGCGACATCTCCGAGAAGCATGTCAACAAGCCAATGGCTGGTCACTTCAAGGCACAGGGCGTCGAGCCAATGCGTTACCTCCGCGAGGTCCGCGTTGAGGATGCTTCTGAGCACAAGACCGGCGATGTTGTCACAGTTGCTGACTTCTCCGAGGTCACCGCTGTTGACGTAACAGGCACTTCTAAGGGTAAGGGTTTCCAGGGTACCGTTAAGCGCTGGAACTTCTCTCGCGGTCCAATGACTCACGGTTCTCGTAACCAGCGTCGTCCAGGTTCCATTGGTCAGTGCGCATACCCTGCACGCGTTCGTAAGGGCCTTCACATGTATGGTCACATGGGCGCAGAGCGCGTTACGGTCAAGAACCTTAAGCTTGTCCGCGTTGATGCTGAGCAGAACCTCATGCTTATCAAGGGTGCTGTTCCTGGCGGCAAGAATGCCCTCGTCCAGGTCCGCATGGCCTAAGGGCCTTTAGGCAAACACTTAGGCTAACAAGGAGACAACATGTCCAAGTATGAGATTAAGAACGTAGAGGGAAAGAAGGTCGGCGACGCCGAGCTCTCCTCTGACGTCTATGGCATTGAGCCAAACATCCCTGTTGTGCACCAGGTTGTAGTCTGCCAGGACGCATCCGCACGTCAGGGTACCCACTCTACAAAGAACCGTCACGAGGTATCCGGCGGTGGCGTTAAGCCTTACCGTCAGAAGGGTACTGGTCGTGCTCGCCAGGGTTCTATTCGTGCTGGTCAGTGGACTGGTGGTGGCGTCATCTTTGGACCTACCCCTCGTTCACACGCACGTCGTATTAACAACAAGATGGTCAAGCTTGCTATGAGGTCCGTCCTCTCCGGCAAGGTTGCAGACTCCGAGCTTGTCCTCGTTGACTCTCTTGAGTTTGCTCAACCTTCCACTAAGCAGGCAAAGGCTGCACTTCAGAACCTCGGTATTGAGGGTAAGCGCGTTACCGTCATTGTCCCAGACGACGACGTCAACACTTACCTCTCTTTCCGTAACCTTCCTAAGGTTTCGGTCTTCGGCGTTTCTGAGGTTACTACTCGTTTCCTGATCGACAACGGCGCACTTGTTATGTCCGCTGATGTTGCTAAGCAGCTTGGGGAGGTGCTCGCATAATGAACTCTCCTTATGAGGTCATCATTCGTCCTATCGTTTCAGAGCGTGCTTTCGATCTGATGGAGCAGGGCAAGTACACTTTTGAGGTTGCTCGTAACGCAGGTAAAGAAGAGATTGCTGCAGCTGTAGAGAAGCTCTTCTCTGTACACGTCACCAAGGTAAACACACTTTCTGTTAAGCCAAAGAACAAGCGTGTACGTTATCAGCAGGCAGGCAAGACCCGCCAGTGGAAGAAGGCTATTGTTACCCTCGCTGCTGGTGAGACTATCGAGATCTTCGGTAATAACTCTGCTGAGTAAGGTTTTTCTCCCGTGCCTCTTTTGAGGTACGGGTTCGTATGCCGCGCATAGTAGATACGCGCGGTACCGTGGTAATCCGGTGTTAGCTCGACTTTCCCTTAAGCGGGCTAGCCAACGGAGAAGAAAGGGATACTGTTTATGGCAGTTAGGCATCTAAAGCCAACAAGCGCAGGCAGGCGCTTCCAGACAATCTCAGACTTTGCTGAGATTACAACTGATAAGCCCGAGAAGTCCCTTCTCGAGCCTCTGCCAAAGAAGGCTGGCCGCAACAACAATGGCCGCATCACTACCCGTCACCAGGGTGGTGGCCACAAGCGCCAGTACCGTCGTATCGACTTCAAGCGTCGCAAGGATGACATCCCAGCTAAGGTCGCTACTGTTGAGTACGATCCTAACCGTTCCGCTCGTATTGCTCTTCTGCACTATGCAGACGGCGCAAAGGCATACATCCTTTGCCCAGAGGGTCTGAGCGTCGGTGACACCGTTCTTTCTGGTACCAAGGACATCGACATCAAGCCTGGTAACTGCACCACTCTTGAGCAGATTCCAGTAGGTACTCTTGTTCACGCAGTTGAGTTCCAGCCTGGCAAGGGTGCTGCAATGGCACGTGCTGCTGGTACTTCCGTCCAGCTCATGGGTAAGGACAACGGCTATGCAGTTCTGCGTATGCCTTCCTCCGAGCTCCGTCGTGTTCTTCTGACCTGCCGTGCAACCATCGGCGAGGTTGGTAACGCTGAGCACTCCAACATTGTTGTTGGTAAGGCTGGTCGATCCCGTTGGGCAGGCGTCCGTCCTACCGTCCGTGGTACTGTCATGAACCCTGTTGACCACCCACACGGCGGTGGTGAAGGTAAGAACCACACTTCTGGTCGTCCTTCCGTCACCCCATGGGGTAAGCCAACCAAGGGTTATAAGACCCGCGACCCGAAGAAGGCTTCTAACCGCCTGATCATTCGCCGTCGTAAGTCCAAGTAAGACACGAGTAGGAGTAGATAAATGAGCAGAAGTCTCAAAAAAGGCCCCTTTGTGGAGACTCGCCTCCTTGCGCGTGTCGCTGCAATGAACGAGGCTGGCAAGAAGGACGTTATCAAGACCTGGTCACGTTCCTCAACCATCTTCCCTGAGATGGTCGGTCACACCATCGCTGTTCACGATGGTCGTAAGCATGTACCTGTGTACGTCACCGAGTCCATGGTTGGTCACAAGTTGGGTGAGTTCTCCCCATCCCGTACCTTCCGCGGTCACAAGGCCAAATAGGGGGAGTGTAGTAAATGGCTAAGAACACCGATTCTATTGAGGTTCGCGCAACAGCTAAGTATGTTCGCGTTGCTCCTCGTAAGGCTCGCGCAGTTGTCGCGCTTGTCCGCGGTAAGTCTGTCGAGAAGGCCCTTGAGGTTCTTCAGTTCTCGACTCGCGCTGCCGCTACTGATGTTGCTAAGGTTCTGCGCTCTGCAGTTGCTAACGCCGAGAACAACAATGGTCTCCGCGCTAACAACCTGGTAGTCAAGACCGCTTTTGTTGACGAAGGCCCAACGCTTAAGCGTATTCGCCCTCGTGCAAAGGGTTCGGCTTCCCGCATTAACAAGCGCATGAGCCACATTACCGTTGTCGTTGCACCTCGAAAGGAGGCGTAGGAATGGGTCAGAAAGTACAGCCTACAGGCTTCCGTCTTGGTGTAACCGAGAGCTGGCGTTCTCGTTGGTACGCCGATAAGGACTACGCCGAGCAGCTCGGCAACGATCTTGCTATCCGCAAGTATCTCGAGAAGCGCCTTGAGAAGGCAGCTGTTGCTCGTATTGATATCGAACGCGCTGGCGATAAGGTCAAGGTAACTATTTTCTCCGCACGTCCTGGTATTGTCATTGGCAAGAAGGGTGCAGAGATTGACGGACTTCGTGCAGATCTTGAGCGTGTTGCTAAGGTCGGCAAGGGTCAGGTCAACGTTGATGTTGTCGAGGTTAAGCGTCCTGAGCTTGACGCAAACCTTGTTGCTCAGTCCATCGCAGAGCAGCTTGAGCAGCGTGTCGCTTTCCGTCGCGCTATGCGTAAGGCTGTTCAGTCCGCTCGTAAGGCTGGCGCTAAGGGTATTCGTATCCAGTGCTCCGGTCGTCTGAACGGTGCTGAGATGGGCCGCCGTGAGTGGTACCGTGAGGGTCGCGTGCCTCTGCACACCCTTCGTGCTGCAATCGGCTATGGTACCGCTACAGGTCGCACCACCATGGGCGCTGTTGGTATCAAGGTTTGGATTTATTACGGCGAGAAGATGCCTGGACAGCCAACACCTAACCCAGCTCTTGAGGGCTCCGCTCGTCCTCGTCGTGCTCGCAATGAGAGGAGGGGCCGTTAATGCTTGCTCCAAAGCGTGTATTGCACCGTAAGGTACAGCGCGGTTCCATGAAGGGCCAGGCAAAGGGTAATACCCAGCTGCATTTTGGTTCCTGGGGCATCCGTGCAGAGGAGGCTCACTGGATTACTAACCGCCAGATTGAGGCTGCTCGTATTGCTCTCACCCGTGAGATGAAGCGTGGCGGTAAGGTTTGGATTACTATCTTCCCAGATAAGCCAATCACCAAGAAGCCTGCAGAGACTCGCATGGGTTCCGGTAAGGGTAACCCAGAAGAGTGGGTAGCAGTTGTTAAGCCTGGTCGTATCATGTTCGAGATTGATGGCGTACCAGAGGAAGTTGCTCGTGAGGCTCTCCGTCTTGCTCAGCACAAGCTTCCAATTAAGACCAAGATTGTCTCCAAGGCCGATCAGGACGGTGAGAACTAATGAAGTACACCGAAATCAAGGCTATGAGCGATGCAGACCTCGCTAAGAAACTCGAGGAAGGCCGCGCAGAGCTCTTTAATCTTCGTTTCCAGATGGCAACCAGCCAGCTGGACAACACCGCTCGTGTCAAGGCTGTAAAGCGTGACATTGCTCGCGTTCAGACCGAGATGCGCACCCGTCAAATTGCTGCGGAAGCATCCGCAGAGCAGAACTAGATCGCAGGAGATAAGTTATGGCAGAGACCGAAAGCAGAAATGCGCGTAAGGTTCGTACCGGACTCGTCGTCTCCATCTCTGGCGAGAAGACGATTACGGTAGAGATTACGTACCGTAAGCACCACCCTAAGTATGGCAAGATGATGACCATCGGCAAGAAGCTTCACGTTCACGATGAGAACAACGAGGCTGGTCTGGGCGATACCGTCCGTGTCATGGAGACTCGTCCTCTTTCCAAGACCAAGCGTTGGCGTCTCGCAGAGATCGTTGAGCGCGCTAAGTAATTAGCACCTAGGAAACAGCTTTTAGCTCAACCTAGTTTTGTATCTATCATTATTTCTCATGTGCGCAAATACGCGCACCTCTGAGAAATTAGGTTCCGGAGGAACGTCACATGATTCAGATGGAGACCATTCTCAACGTCGCTGACAACAGCGGCGCAAGGCGCGTAAAGTGCGTCAAGGTCCTTGGTGGCTCCAAGCGTCGTTACGCCGGCCTTGCCGACGTCATCATTGGCGCTGTCCAGGAGGCTACTCCAGGTGGTTCGGTGAAGAAGGGCGACATTGTTCGCTGCGTCATCGTTCGTACCGCTAAGGACACCCGTCGCAAGGACGGTAGCTACATCCGCTTTGACCAGAACGCATGCGTTCTTGTTAACAAAGAGGGTGAGCCCAAGGGTACTCGTATCTTTGGACCAGTCGCTCGCGAGCTGCGCGACCACAAGTACATGAAGATTGTCTCACTTGCACCTGAGACCCTTTAAGGAGGAACGACATGCCTAAGATGAAGATCAAGAAGGGCGACAAGGTCGAGGTCCTCACTGGTAAGGACAAGGGTAAGCGCGGCGAGGTACTTCGCGTATATCCAGAGAAGAACAAGGTTGTCGTTGAGGGCGTTGCAATTGCAAAGCGCCATGTCAAGCCAAACGCAGCTAACCAGCAGGGTGGCATCGTTGAGGCAGAGGCAGCAATCGACGCTTCCAATGTTGCTCTTATCGACCCTAAGACCGACAAGCCAACCCGTGTTGGCTACCTGATCAAGGAGGACGGCACTAAGGTCCGCGTCTCCAAGAAGTCAGGCGCTGAGCTCTAAGTTATACGTGTTTCTCGCATTGTAGAAACATCTCAGAGCTACTTCAAACCCCGTTATCATCAGATAGCGGGGTTTTCTTTTTGGCGAGAAGTGCGGTGTTGTGTAAGTCGTGTGATGACATGAAAAAATATCAGCTAGCTTGAAATTCTCGCCCCATTTTTGCTCAATAAGGTCTAATATTGTTCATTGCGTCTTTCTATGGGACACGTATGTCTCGAGGATGCAGATGGCTCCTAGTTCGCCAAACTAGGAGGTGCGAGGCGATCCCCGCACTTAAAACCCCAAGAGTTAAGGAGAAACCATGGCAGACGAGAAGTACACACCTCGCCTTAAAGAGCTTTACTACGCATCCGTGCGTGATGCTCTGAAGGAGAAATTTGGTTACACCAACGTTAACCAGATTCCTAAGTTTGAGAAGATCGTTGTCAACATGGGTGTTGGCGAGGCAGCTACAGATGCTAAGGCAATTGACGGCGCTGTAAACGACCTCCGTACCATTACTGGTCAGCAGCCACTTGTTACACACGCTCGCAAGTCTATCGCAACCTTTAAGCTTCGCCAGGGTATGCCAATCGGCGCTAAAGTTACCCTTCGTGGCGATCGTATGTGGGAGTTCCTGGATCGTCTGATCGCAGTTGCAATTCCTCGTATCCGCGACTTCCGTGGTATCTCTGCTAAGAGCTTCGACGGCCGTGGTAACTTCTCCATGGGCGTAACCGAGCAGCTCATCTTCCCAGAGATTGACTTTGACAAGATGGACCACACCCGCGGTATGGACATCACCATTGTCACCACTGCTAACACCAACGAGGAGGGTAAGGCACTTCTCGACGCCTTCCACTTCCCATTCAAGCAGGACTAACTTTTACCTGCGCTTAAATTAAGCGCATTCCTGTTGGCATCTTCGATGCCGGGTGACATAGTCACCAGCACTATTGTTTGAAGTCATCTTGGCGTTCGCCAAGTTGCATTTTGAAGGAGGATTTGTGGCTAAGACTTCGATGATCGTCAAAGCCTCGCGTGAGCCGAAGTACTCTACGCGCACACAGAACCGTTGCCAGCGTTGTGGACGTCCCCACTCCGTTTACCGCAAGTTTGGTCTGTGCCGTGTGTGCTTCCGTGAGCTAGCGAGCAAGGGCGAGCTTCCTGGTGTCCGCAAGGCAAGCTGGTAGGACTCAGGGCTCTGGCGTCAAGGCATCTGCGCCACGGGTGTAGATGAACCAGACACGCAGTTTCATCATTAACGAAGGAGAAGGATCAAATGAAAATTACCGATCCCATTTCAGACATGCTGACGCGTATTCGTAACGCAAACTCAGCTGGCAAGGATTCCGTATCCATGCCATCGAGCAAGGTGCTCGTTGAGATTGCTCGCGTCATCACCGAAGAGGGCTATGTCGAGGGTTACACCGTTGAGGATACTAAGCCTCAGAAGACTCTTCACATCACCCTTAAGTATGGTAAGAAGCGCGCTAAGGTTATCCGCGGCATTCGTCGTATTTCCAAGCCTGGTCTGCGCATTTACTCCACCGCTGAGAAGCTTCCACGCGTTCTTGGTGGTCTTGGTACCGCAGTGGTTTCCACTTCTAAGGGCATGATGTGCGACCGCGACGCTCGTAAGAACGGCGTTGGCGGCGAGGTCATCGCTTACGTTTGGTAAATCTGACAGGAATGAAAGGAGACAGCCGTGTCTCGTATTGGTAAGAAGCCTGTCCAGATTCCTGCTGGAGTCACTGTGACAGTTGATAACACCACCGTAACCGTTAAGGGTTCTAAGGGCGAGCTGACTCGTACTTTCTCTGAGCTGGTTGCTATCGCTCAGGAGGGCGAGGAGATTCTTGTTACTCGCGTTGACGAGTCCACTGAGTCCAATGCTCAGCAGGGTCTTGTCCGTACCCTTATCCACAACATGGTTGTTGGTGTCTCTGAGGGCTTCGAGAAGAAGCTTGAGCTCACCGGCGTTGGTTACCGTGTAGCACTTAAGGGCAAGGATCTTGACCTTTCCCTTGGTTATTCTCACCCAGTTCTCTATGTTGCACCTGAGGGCATTAGCTTTGAGGTACCTGATAACACTCACCTTACCGTTAAGGGTATTTCTAAGGAGAAGGTCGGCCAGGTTGCAGCTGAGATTCGTATGAAGCGTCCACCAGAGCCTTACAAGGGCAAGGGCATTCACTACGAAGGTGAGCACATCCGCAGGAAGCTCGGTAAGGCTGCTAAGTAAAGCAACCCTACTTTTAGGCTAAAAGACCATCACCCCGTTAGGTGATGGCATGTCTCTAAGGAGAAGGAATGAACAAGCAGCAGGCGAAAAAGGCGGGTCTTGAACGCCGCAAGCGCCGCGTACGTGCCAAGGTCTTTGGTACACCTGAGCGTCCGCGTCTTGCAGTTCACCGCACAAACGCAAACATTTATGCACAGCTTATTGACGACGCTTCTGGAAGAACTCTCTGCTCTGCCTCTACGCTTGACCCAGAGTTCCGTTCTACTGGCAAGGTTGGCTCCAACAAGGAGGCAGCTGAGTTCGTAGGTGAGCTTATCGGTAAGCGCGCTGCCGAGAAGAACGTCACTGAGGTCACTTTTGACCGTGGTGGCCGTCTCTATCACGGCCGCGTCAAGGCTTTGGCAGATGGCGCCCGCAACGCGGGCCTGAAGTTCTAGGAGGATTCAATGGCACGTGATCGTAAGCGCCAGCAGGATACGGATCTTCAGGAGCGCGTCGTTTATATTCACCGCGTTTCCAAGACCGTTAAGGGTGGCCGCCGTATGTCACTCGTTGCTCTGGTAGTCGTTGGCGACGGTAAGGGTAACGTTGGTATTGGCCAGGGTCGTTCCGCTGAGGTACCTCTGGCAATTCAGAAGGGCGTCGAGGACGCAAAGAGGAACATGTTCAAGGTCCCACTGACCGAGACTGGTTCCGTACCACACGCAGTCACTGGTCACTACGGTGCAGGTTCTGTTCTTATTAAGCCTGCATTCGAGGGTACTGGTGTTATTGCTGGCGGTCCTATTCGTCCACTCTTCGAGCTTGCAGGTATCACCAATGTACTTTCTAAGTCCCTTGGTACCGACAACGCTCTGAACATGATTAAGGCAGCAGCTGAGGGTCTGAAGGAGCTTTCCAGCCCAGAAGAAGCAGCTGAGCGTCGTGGCCTAACCGTCGGCGATATGTTCGTCGGAAAGGAGAACTAACGATGGCTAAGAACCTTAGCATCAAGCTTGTCCGTGGCGCCGTTGCAGGCGTCAAGAAGGACCAGACTGCTACGGTGAAGGCCCTCGGCCTCCACAAGATCGGCGATACCGTCGAGCAGCCTGACAACCCAAGCATTCGTGGAATGATCTTCAAGGTTAAGCACCTTGTCGAGGTTGAAGAGAACTAGAGGTAGTAATAATGCAGCTCAATGATCTTCGCCCCGCAGTGGGTTCGCGCAAAAATCGTAAGCGCGTAGGTCGCGGTAATTCTTCAGGCAATGGTACTTTTGCCGGCCGCGGTATGAATGGTCAGCTCTCCCGCTCTGGTGGCGGCAAGGGCGCTGGCTTCGAGGGTGGACAGCAGCCACTGGCTATGCGTCTTCCTAAGCTTCCTGGTTTCACTAACCACAACCGTGTTGAGTACGCTCCAGTCAACGTTGCTCGTCTGAATGCACTCTTTGCAGATGGCGAGACCGTAGACGCAGAGGCTCTGGTTGCTAAGGGAGTTATCAAGTACAACTTCATCCCAGTCAAGGTTCTGGGTGATGGCGAGCTTTCTAAGAAGCTCACTGTTAAGGTCGACAAGGTTTCCGCCTCCGCAAAGGCTAAGATCGAGGCGGCCGGTGGAAAGGTTGAGGCCGAGTAGTGAGTAAAGGAATCGCCAACGCATTTCGTGTTCCGGAACTAAGGGGAAAGATTCTCCTTACGGTACTGATTCTTCTTCTGTACCGTTTTGGTGCGTATCTTCCTGTGCCCGGTGCTCCATTCCAGCAGATGCTTTCTGTTTATCAGAATGGTCTTGCTAAGAATGGCGCAATGGCCGTGCTTAACCTATTTTCGGGTGGCGCTCTTTCTCGCATGTCTGTTTTCAGTCTGGGCATCATGCCTTACATTACGGCTCAGATCATCTTCCAGATGATGCAGTCCGTTATTCCATCTCTTGGCGAGCTTGCTAAAGATGGTGAGAGCGGCCAGCGTAAGATTACGCAGTACACGCGTTATCTTACGGTTGGCCTAGCTCTGCTCAATGCAGTTGGTTACCTGTTCTTGTTTAAGAGCTATGGTGTATCTTTTGCATCTATGGAGGGCGTGCCTGAGGCACTTGAAAACTTCCTGGTAGTCTTTACCATGCTAGTTGGTGCCATCATTATTATGTGGCTCGGTGAGGTTATTACCCAGCAAGGTGTTGGCAACGGAATGAGTCTTATCATCTTTGCAAACATCATGGCTGGACTTCCAACAGCCCTTATTTCTTCAGTAGCTACTCGTGGAAACATTGTTCTTACCGTTGTTACTGTTGTGGTTATGCTCGCTATTATTCCGCTCATTGTTTACATTGAGCGTGGTCAGCGTCGTATTCCTATCAACTATGCCAAGCGCGTTGTTGGTCGTCGTATGATGGGTGGTCAGTCAACGTACCTTCCAATTAAGGTAAACACTGCAGGCGTTGTACCAATCATCTTTGCATCTGCAATCCTGTACCTTCCTGCTCAGGTTGCTGTGTTCTTCCCAGGAGTAGAGTGGATTCAAAATCTTGCTACTTCACTTTCTTCTGGATGGGTTAACTGGGTTCTCTCAGTTATGTTCATTGTCTTCTTTGCATACTTCTACACCTCAATGGTGTTCAATCCAGAGGAGACAGCAGACCAGCTTAAGAAGCAGGGAGGCTTTATTCCTGGTGTTCGTCCAGGTACTGCTACTTCAACGTATATCAAGACTGTTATTGACAGAGTCACCCTCCCCGGTGCTATCTTTATGGCAGTTCTTGCAATCGTTCCAACCATTATTTTCTGGTTCACAGGCGATTCGTTGATACAGGCGTTTGGTGGAACTTCCGTCCTCATCATGGTCGGTGTTGCAATGGATACACTCTCTTCCATTGAGTCCCACCTTAAGATGCACAACTATGAGGGCTTCTTTAAGTAGTTCTTAATACGTAGCATAAAGGGGCCTGGAAACAGGCCCCTTTTATTATTTGAAAGGAAGGCGAAGCATGAACATTGTTCTTCTCGGCGCACCTGGCGCTGGCAAGGGTACACAGGCTCAGAAGCTCGTTGCAGAGTATGGACTTGCTCACATCTCAACCGGTGACCTTCTTCGTGCTGCTGTTAAAGCTCAGTCTGAGCTTGGCGTTAAGGCTAAAGAGTATATGGATGCTGGTCAGCTTGTTCCAGATCAGCTTGTAATTGACCTGGTAAAAGAGCGCCTTTCTGCAGACGATGCAAAGGCTGGTTTTATTCTTGATGGCTTCCCACGCAACACCGCTCAGGCAGTAACCCTTGATTTTGAGCTTCAGAATATGGGCCTCAAGCTTGATGCAGCTCTGCTTGTTGCTGTTGAGCCAGAGGTTATTGTTGAGCGTCTTTCTTCTCGCCGTACGTGCAAAGAGTGTGGTTATACTGCACCTGCTGGTACAGAGACTTGCCCAAATTGTTCTGGTGAGATGTATCAGCGTGATGACGATAAGCCAGAGACAATTCGTAAGCGTCTTGATGTATACGAGAACCAGACTTCTCCTTTGATTGAGTACTACAAGGGTCATGGAATTCTGAAGGAGGTCAACGGAGATCGTCCTGTTGACGAGGTATTCGCCGACGTAAAGACACTCCTCGCACTATGATTACGATAAAAACACCTGAACAAATCGAGGCAATGAAGGTGTCGGGCGCCCTTTCAAAGGCAGCTCTTCGCCGTGCTGGATCTATGATTAGACCTGGTGTTTCAACGCTCGAGATTGACCGCGCTGTTGAAGCTTTTATTAGACTTCATGGCGGAACCCCTACCTTTAAGGGCTACGGTGGATTCCCTGGATCTGTTTGCTCTTCTATTAACGAGCAGATTGTTCACGGTATTCCATCAGCTAACGTCATTTTGCAAGATGGCGATATTCTGACCATTGACACGGGTGCTACCGTTAACGGTTGGGCAGGAGATAACGCTTGGACGTTCTACTGCGGAACAGTTGACGAGAAAACCCAGGCACTTTGTGAGGTTACCCGCGATTGCCTTAAGGCAGGTATTGCAGCTGCTGTTCCTGGTGCTCGCTTCGTGAGGGAATGGTAATTGCAATTGAGCCTATGATTGCTATGGGTACCTACGATTGCACCGTTCTTGAAAATGGTTGGACCGTTGTTACAGATGATGGCCTGCCATCAGCACATTATGAGAACACGGTTGCTATTACTGCCGATGGTCCCGTTATCGTTTCAGAAGATGAAGTTGGTCCATGGTGCGAGATGCAAGGCGGTCTTGAATAACACATACATTGTTCTTCTCGCTATCTAATTGTGTTGAAAAAATAAGTGATAGACGAGTGGCACATTTTTATGTATTATTGATAACCGCTGTCGATGTGTCGAGAGGATGAAAGTTGGCTAAACAAGACGCGATTGAGCTTGAAGGCAAGGTACTAGAACCCCTGCCAAATGCTATGTTTAACGTTGAGTTAGAGAACGGCAAGACCATCCTTTGCACCATCTCAGGTAAGATTCGAATGAATTACATTCGAATTCTCCCTGGTGACAAGGTTGTAGTAGAGATTTCTCCTTACGATCTTACCAGGGGTCGCATTACCTACCGTTATAAGTAAGTAATGCAAAAGCCTTGTGTTATGCATGAGGCTATCTGTGTCTTTGCGCACTTCGCAAGGGCATTTGTACGTAAGTACAGTCGGTATTTCACGCCAGCGGCTGGGCGAGTATATAGTTCGTATCAGCAGAACCGAAAGGAAGACACATGAAGGTACGTCCTTCGGTAAAGAAGATGTGCGACAAGTGCAAAGTCATCCGTCGCCACGGTAAGGTTTACGTGATTTGCGAGAACCCGCGCCACAAGCAGCGTCAGGGCTAAGGAAGGAGCACCAAGTTGGCCCGTATTAACGGCGTCGACCTGCCACGCGATAAGCGTGTTGAGGTCGGACTCACCTATCTTTACGGCATTGGTCAGACTCGTGCAACCAAGATTTGCAACGAGACTGGTATCGATGTAAATACTCGCGTCAAGGACCTCACAGAGGAAGAAGTCACTAAGATTCGTGACTTTATTGACGCTCATTACACCACCGAGGGCGATCTTCGCCGCGAGGTGCGTCAAAATGTTGCCCGCCTGATGGAGATTGGCTGCTACCGCGGCCTCCGTCACCGCAAGGGCCTCCCTGTCCACGGTCAGCGTACCCACACTAACGCTCGTACTCGTAAGGGTAAGAAGCGTCAGGTGGGCGGCAAGAAGAAGTAGGCGAGGAGTAGCTAATGGCACAGAAAAAGAACGCTCGCACTACACGCGTCCGCCGCTCCGAGCGTAAAAACATTGCAGTGGGCCAGGCCCACATCAAGAGCACATTCAATAACACGATTGTCTCTATTTCCGATCCCCAGGGTAATGTAATTTCCTGGCAGTCCGGTGGTACCGTCGGCTTCAAGGGCTCTCGTAAGTCCACTCCTTTTGCTGCACAGCTTGCAGCAGAGGCAGCAGCAAAGGCAGCAATGGAGCACGGTCTCCACAAGGTAGCTGTTTTTGTTAAGGGCCCAGGCTCTGGTCGCGAGACCGCAATCCGTTCCCTTCAGGCAGCAGGCCTCGAGGTTTCGGGTATTCAGGATAAGACACCTATTGCACACAACGGCTGCCGTCCTAAAAAGCGCCGTCGCAACTAGCACGAAAGGACAAGCAAATGGCAATTGATAGGACCCCGGTCCTTAAAAGATGTCGTCAGCTTGGCATCGATCCCGTTGTGATGGGGATCAATAAGACTTCTAACCGTGAGCCACGTCGCCGTCGTCGCCAGGAGAGCGAGTACGGTATGCAGCTCCGTGAGAAGCAGAAGGCTAAGTTCATTTACGGCGTCCTTGAGAACCAGTTCCACGGTTACTATGAGATGGCTAAGAAGAACCCAGGCATTACTGGTGACAACCTGATGAGCATCCTTGAGACTCGTCTTGACAACGTCATCTTCCGCCTTGGCTTTGCTCGTACACGTAAAGAGGCTCGTCAGACTGTCCGTCACGGTCACATCACCGTTAACGGTCAGCGTGTTGACATTCCTTCTTATCGCGTAAAGAGCGGCGATGTTATCGCTGTTGCTTCCAAGGCAAAGGATCTTCTTCCAATCAAGGAAGCTCTCATTTCCTCCGAGCACATGGCAGTTCCTGCATGGCTTGAGGTTGACATTGAGAAGCTGCAGGGCACTGTTCTTCAGCTTCCAACCCGCGATCAGATCGACCTTGAGATTGACGCACAGCTGATCGTCGAGCTCTACTCCAAGTAAGCCCGACCCGTTTTGGAGGTAGCAATGTCCGAATTTATCCGACCAAACGTGTCGGTAGATGAAATCGGCGCAAACGTCGCTCGTGTGAGCGTAGAGCCGCTTGAGCGTGGCTATGGTGACACGCTTGGCAACTCCCTCCGCCGCGTACTGCTTTCCTCTCTTGAGGGAGCTGCGGTTGAGGCCATCCAGATTGATGGCGTTCAGCATGAGTTCACTACGGTTGAAGGCGTCTATGAGGACGTTACTGACATCGTTCTGAACGTTAAGGGCCTAGTTTTCCGCAACACCAACAACTCTGATGAGGCTGAGGCTTCCATCTCTGTTGATGGTCCTTGCAAAGTCTCTGGTGCTGATCTTGATGTTCCTATGGGCTACGAGCTGGTTAACCCAGCTCAGCACATTTGCACCCTTGCTGAGGGAGCTCATCTTTCCATGAGACTTCGTCTTGGTAATGGTCGCGGTTATGTTTCCGGTGAGGATAACGAGCGTGAGAGCGATCCAATTGGATTCATTCACGTTGACTCGATCTTCTCGCCAGTTCGCCGCTGCGCTAAGGCTGTTGAGCCTTGCCGTGTTGGCCGTCACACCGACTATGATCGTCTGGTGCTTGAGGTTGAGACCAATGGTGCAATCAGCCCTCGCGAGGCTGTCGTTGAGGCTGCAAACATCATTAACCAGCACATGAGCGCATTCATGGGACTTACTGATTTTGACGAGACTCAGGAAGAGGCTTCGATTTTTGCTAAGGCAGACGTCGAGGACGATTCCGAGCTTGAGAAGCAGGTTGAGGATTTGGACCTTTCCGTCCGTTCTTACAACTGCCTCAAGCGTGCAGGAATTCACTCTGTCCGTCAGCTCGTTGATTTCTCTGAGAACGATCTTCTCAACATCAGAAACTTTGGTGTTAAGTCTATTGAAGAAGTCAAGGAAAAGCTCGAGAGCATGGGCCTGTCCCTTAAGGCTTAGTCGCGCCTTGTCACGCATAGGAGAATGTAAATTATGAGGCACAATAAGAAGAGGGGCATGAAGCTTGGTACTGATGCTAGCCACACCAAGGCCATCAAGAAGAGCCTGATCCAAGCCCTTTTCACTAACGATCGTATTAAGACTCTTGACGTCCGCGCTAAGGCAGTTCGCGGCGAGGTCGACAAGGTCATCACTTGGGCAAAGCGCGGCGACCTTCACGCTCGTCGTCTTGCTATGGCCAAGGTTGGTAACGCAGAGCTTGTCCGTGAGGTATTTGACAAGGCTGCTCAGGGTATGTGGGCTGACCGCAACGGCGGCTACACCCGCATCATGAAGCTTGGTCCTCGTAAGGGCGATGCTTCTGAGGTTGTTATCCTTGAGCTTGTTACCGAGCCAGTTCAGCCAAAGGCTTCTAACAAGAAGGCTAAGGCTACCAAGGTTGCTCCTGCTCCTGTAAAGGAAGAGAAGACCGAGGCTCCAGCAGAGGAGACCGAGCAGACCGAAGAGGCTGCAGAGTAACTTCTGTCAAAGTGAATCTGAAGAGGTCCTGGCTTTTTGCTGGGACCTCTTTTTCAAATAAAGGAGGGTTGTCATGATTGAGTTCAAAAACGTATCTTTTGCATACGGTACGTTAGCTACACCACAATCTATGACTGACTCTGCTTCTGAAGATACTGTAGGAGCCACAGAGAGCCAATCTCCGCACCCAATGGCACTAACCCTTGATAACGTTTCATTTACCCTAAAGCCGGGCTCTAGAACGGTTGTGCTTGGCCACAATGGTTCAGGCAAGTCAACACTTGCAAATCTTTGTAATGCATCACTTTTTCCTCTATCCGGAGAGGTTTTAGTAGACGGCAATTCAGTGACCGTAGTGCCGTCTACTCAGATTTCTTCCGTTGTGGGAATGGTTCGTCAAGATCCAACAGCGCAGCTTGTTTGTGCAACTGTCTTTGATGAAGTTGCCTTTGGCCCTGCTAATCTTGGTTTGCCAAAAGAAGAGATAGTTTCTTGCGTTACTCAAACACTGGAGCTTTGTGGCATTGCCGATTTGATTGATGCGCCTACCCATACGCTTTCTGGAGGCCAACAGCAGCTTGTTTCTATTGCAGCAGCGCTTTCAGTGCATCCACGTTATCTGGTGCTTGATGAGGCATTTGCTCAGCTTGATACTCGATTCAGAAATCACCTTTCTAACCTGGTAAACACTCTTGTTACAAACGGAATGGGTATGCTTGAGATTTCTCATTCGTTTGAGTCTCTTCCCGGGGCTGACCAGGTACTTGTTTTGGAGAAAGGCCAGCTAGTTTGGTCGGGAACTCCCACAGAGTTTCTCTTGGATGCAAACGCAATCGCAAACGCTGGTTTTGATGATGCACTCACAGCAACAGCGCATATAGCTGCACAGGCTGGCTATAAATTTGATGTGCCTTTTAACGCATCAGAGTTTGTTGCGTTTCTTGTTCAGAACAACCTTGCGTTTGATGCTTTGGATACCCTTGTGTATCAGCGTGCCCTTGAGGTGGTGCGAGCAAACAACTATGACGGAATTCAGGCGCTCGGCGAGGAACACGAGCTGGTAGTTTGTGGCGTGTCTCATGCGTTTGACAAGCCCGTTCTGTATGACGTAACTATTTCCTCTACGGGAGAGCTTGTTGTTATGGTAGGCGCTTCTGGCTCTGGAAAAACAACCTGCGCCCGCATAGCTGCTGGCCTCATAGAGGCTGATACCGGGCACGCAACAATTGATGCGCGACTGGTGTGCCCTGGAGATGTCGGCATGTGTTTTCAGCGCCCCCAGGATCAACTCTTTGCCCAAAGTGTTGCTGAAGATATCGCTAACGCTTTCTGGTGGCCAGGCTCGTCGCGCAGCGCTTGCAGGAACGCTGGCCTGCGCAACGTACGCGGTGGTGTTTGATGAGGCAACGTCTGGACTTGATGGCGAGGCGCGCTCGCAGGTGCTGCATCTTGCTCGCGAGCTGGCAAACGAGGGCAAAGCGGTTCTTGCAATCACCCATGATGTAAGCGAATGGCTTCCTTTTGCTGACAGAGTAGTGTTTCTCGAGAAGGGCTGTGTTGTTGCAGACGTCAACGTGCAAGAAGCACAGACAACCCCAGAGATATACGAGGCTGCGCAGCTTGATTGCCCACTGTTTGTAAGCGTATTGCATGAGCTTTTGGAGGCCTGCTATGTCTAAGTGCCCCTGTGCTCTGCTTAAGCACTTCTCGCTTGCTTCATTGACAGCGCAGACAAAAATCGTTGCCACTTTTGTGGGTATTGTTGCTCTTTTCTGTATACAGCAGCCACTTGCATTTGCCGCATTTGCTTTGATTTGTGTGAGCCTTCTTTGGAGCGCTCGTGTAAGTATTTTGGAGTTTTTGCGCGTGGCAAAGCCTGCAGCTTTTGTTTTGCTCCTCTCATTTGTGGCCAATACGCTGGTGTTTATTGGACACCCCGATATCATTTTCTCCGGATCAGTTGGTCTTTCTGTGGCGGGGTTTTACAGAAGTACCGTAGCTATTGCCCGCGTGTTGCTTGCCTTGGCACTGGTTTTATCAGTAGCGTCAACAACTACACCTACGCAGCTTGCTGATGGCTTTTCTGTACTGTTGCTGCCGCTGCGTCTTATTCGTGTTGACGTTGATGGTTTGAGCATTGTGCTCTCAATTGCCCTGAGGGCAATTCCGCTTACCTTAGAAGAACTCGACAGAATTAGAGCTGCTCAGAGGGCACGTGGATTCAATTTTGAATCGGGCGGTATTGTTGAGCGCATTAAAAAGTGGTTTACGCTTTTGGTACCGCTGACCGTCTCGCTCTTTCAGCGCGCAGATCAGATGGCGCAAACAATGACAGATCGCTGTCTTGGTGCAGCAAAACGTACGCGTATCTCCGCAAAAATGCAGCTTGTTGACTGGGTAGTGTTGCTGCTGTGGGTTGCACTGTGCTTTGGTCTTACAACGCTGTAGTGATCTTGCATTGCTGAACAACCTTGCATTGCTGTAGCGGTCTTGTGTCCAGCAGCTGCAATGAGTGCGTCAACTTTGAGCCTACGATACAATCACTCTAGTGGGCACAAGTCATTTCAGGGAGCTTCATGAACTCAGAAACATCACAAAATATTGCATCAAATTGCAGTTTTGATGCATGCGAGGAGTCTTCGGCTGAGCCTTCAGCTCCTGAGACTCTCGCTGAAGCTCCTTCTGAGCCTGAAGCTACGCTTGTTATCCAGCTGGGCTACCGCGGCGCTGCATTCTGCGGCTTTGCCGAGCAGCCCACCCAGCGCACCGTTGCAGGAGATCTTCGCCGCGCGCTTCAGACCGTTTTGCGCAGAGAGGTCGAGCTCACCTGCGCGGGCAGAACCGACGCCGGCGTGCACGCCCAGGCCCAGTACGTGAGCCTGCCTGTGTACGGCG
>JAHACE010000336.1 GCA_018376005.1 Atopobium sp.
GCAGCTGGACCCCGTTTCTATGTCCGGTGCCGTGTCCACCATGGCCGAGAGCGTGACTACTGACTTCAACGTTACCGATATTGTGGGACTGGCCATGTCATTCAGGGGCATGGATACCTCCAAGGATATGTATTCCGCACGTACGCCGACGACGTCCGAGCTCATTGATGACGTGTGGTATGAGATTGTCGATAAGAGCGCGTGGAAGACTATGATGGACCGCGTAAACCAGGCGCTGCCTCCTCTGGAGGATGCAAGTGCTGACGAAACCACAGGCGTTGTGGGTACCGTTGGAGGAGACCCTTCAGCTATCGACAGCATCAAGCCTGACTACACCGGAGAAGTTGCCGTGCTCAACGGCACCGACGTTCAAGGGCTTGCAGCTCAGAAGGCTGGCATCCTGAAGACTAAGGGCTACACCGCTTACGCCGACAGCTCTCTGGAGCATCCAACCGACTCGATTATCATCTACGACGGCACGCGTACGGGCCTGGCAAAGGCCGTTGGCGTTGCAAAAGCCCGCCAACATCAAGACAAACGACGGTTCCTACCCCACCGACACAGATATCACCGTGGTCCTGGGCACCGATCAGGCCCCTAAGCGCTAGCGGTCCGCGCGCCGACACGCGTGACTTAACGACACACGGCGGCTCGCAACCCGCGACGCACAGCGTGTGACCAGCTACGGCGTGCACCACACAGCGCGCTACCCCACCCCACACAAAAACGGGCGAGAAGATCGATCTTCTCGCCCGTTTTACGTTTACCGTAAGCAGTTTTGTGGCTTAGACGTTAAAGCGGAAGTGCATGACGTCGCCGTCCTCGACCACGTACTCCTTACCCTCGATGCGTAACTTGCCCGCAGTCTTGCAGCCGGCCTCGCCGCCCAGCTCAACGTAATCGTTGTAGCTGGCAACCTCAGCCTTGATGAAGCCGCGCTCAAAATCGGAGTGGATGACGCCGGCGGCCTCGGGAGCCTTAGCGCCAATGCGGACGGTCCACGCCCTGACCTCCATAGGGCCAGCG
>JAHACE010000011.1 GCA_018376005.1 Atopobium sp.
CCTACACCGCCTCTGGCCAGCGCCTGAACACAGTTTGAACCAACGCCACCAAGCCCTAAGACCATAACGCAGGAATTTTGAATTTGTCCAAGGCGGTCTTTTCCTAGAACAAGTTCGAGTCGAGCAGTGGCTTCAGGAATTGTGGCAGACATAGAGCTCCTCATAAAAAGTATCTGCAGATAGTATAGCTTGTTACTTCACCTACGCTTCAAAAAGTGTAGACCGATAGTAATTTTAACTAATGGTAAGAAAGCACCCCATAAGTTGTCTTTTATTAGTAGAATAAATGAAGCAAATTTTGACGATGTTGTCAGCATATGAAAGGCAAGATTACTGTGGAAGAAATGCCCAAGAATTATGATCCTCAGGCAGCTGAACCTGAGCTCATTGAAAAGTGGATGAAGGCAGATTGCTATGGTCGTAGCAAAGGAACTGAAGACCGTACGGTAGTTATCCCTCCACCAAACGTTACTGGCATCCTTCACATGGGTCATGCCATGGATGACACCATCCAGGACACTTACATTCGTTATTCTCGCATGCGTGGTTACTCAACTCGTTGGATTCTAGGAACTGACCACGCAGGCATTGCAACCCAGACTAAGGTTGATAAGAAGCTTAAGTCAGAGGGTATTTCTCGCCTGGAGATTGGTCGCGAGAAATTCCTGGATGCTTGCTGGGATTGGACGCGTGAGTACGGCGGAACCATTGTGTCTCAGATTAAGCGTATGGGCTGCTCCATTGATTTTAATGACGAGAAGTTCACTATGTCTCCTGAGTACACTCAGGCTGTTCGTAAGGTCTTTGTTGACTGGTATCATGACCAGCTCATTTATCGTGGTAAGCGCATCGTAAACTGGTGTCCTCATTGCGAGACTTCTATTTCTGACGATGAGGCAGAGTACGCTGACGAGAAGGGCCATCTTTGGTACCTGCGTTACCCGCTCAAAGAGCCTGTTAATGGCGTTGAGTACATTACTGTAGCAACTACTCGTCCAGAGACTATGCTGGGTGATACTGGCGTAGCTGTTTCTCCTCAGGATCCAGAAAAGGCCGATCTTGTTGGAAAGACCGTTATTCTGCCCATTGTTGACCGAGAGATTCCAATTTTCTCTGACTGGCATGTTGACGCAGGCTTTGGTACCGGTTTTGTTAAGGTAACTCCAGCTCATGACCCTAATGACTTTGCTATGGGTCAGACTCATAACCTTGAGCAGATTAACATCTTTGATGAGCATGCTGTTGTTGTTGACGGTTATGGTGAGTTCTCTGGTCTTGACAGAGATCAGGCTCGTGAGGCTATTGTTGCTTGGTTTGAAGAGCATGGTCTGCTTGATCACGTTGAAGACCTTGATCACTCCGTTATGCATTGCTACCGCTGCGGCACAACGCTTGAGCCATGGCTCTCTGAGCAGTGGTTTGTTGCCGTTGATAAGCTCAAAGAGCCTGCAGCGCAGGTAGTTAAAGACGGTCAGGTTACCTTCCACCCAGAGCGTTGGACTCAGACCTACCTCACCTGGATGGAGAATCTCCGCGACTGGAATATCTCCAGGCAGCTTTGGTGGGGACACCGCATTCCTGTGTTCTACTGCGATGATTGTGGCTGGCAGGATGCTCTTATGGAAGATACTGATGTTTGTCCTAAGTGCGGCGGTCATCACGTTCATCAGGATGAGGACGTTCTGGATACCTGGTTCTCTTCTCAGCTGTGGACTTTTGCTACACAGGGCTGGCCAGACCATCCTGAGCAGCTTGAGGGTCACCACCCAACACAGGTTCTGGTAACCGCTCGAGACATCATTGCTCTTTGGGTTGCTCGCATGATTATGAGCTCGCTCTATTTCACCAAAGAGATTCCATTCCACGATGTCTACATCTACGCAACCATTTTGGCTAAGGACGGCAGTCGTATGTCCAAGTCAAAGGGTAACGGCGTAGATCCTATGGATCTGATTGCTAAGTATGGCGCAGACGCCATGCGTTATAACCTGCTTACGCTTATCACTAATAACCAAGACGTCAAGTTTGATGCTGTTCTTGATAAGAAGACCCGTGAGCTTATTGAGTCTCCAAGAACTGATCAGGCACGTTCTTTTGTTACTAAGATTTGGAATGCAAGCCGCTTTGTTCAGATGAACCTTGACGGCTACACTGCCGGCATGCCAAAGGCAGAGACACCAGAAGATGCATGGATGTTCTCGCGCCTTGCAAAGGTTGTTGCAGAGACAACTGAGCAGCTTGAGACCTATGGCTTTGGTGAGTACGCCCGCAACATTCAGTCCTTCTTCTGGAATGATGTCTGCGACTGGTACATTGAGCTCTGCAAGGGCAGACTTCTGGACGGAACTCCTGATCAGCGCCTGCAGGTTCAGCGCAACCTTGTCTTTGTCCTGGATGTCAGCATGAGGCTTCTGCATCCAGCCATGCCATTTGTTACCGAGAGCGTTTGGGATGCCCTTCCTGCATCTGGTCTTTTGAGTCACGATGCGGAGTTCTTGATGGTCTCTGAGTGGCCAGACCCACAGAAACTAGCCAACTTTGTTGACGAGGCAGCTGAGCATAACTTCTCGCTTGCTAAGACTGTTGTTTCTGCTGTTCGTTCTTCTCGCGCTCGTTATAGGCTATCTCCAAAGACAGACCTTGCTGTTGTGGTCAAAGCTCCAGCACAGGATGTTGCAGCGCTGAAGGAGCAGGCAGCCTTCATTCAGAACGTTGGTCGCGTAAGCTCGCTTGAGGTTGCTGAGGCGCCTCAGAAGCCTGCTGGTTCTGTTTCTGTCACCGATGCTGGCCTTGAAATGTACGTTGTTCTTGGTGAGCTTGTTGACCTTGCTGCAGAGGCCAAACGTCTTCAGAAGGACCTTGAGTCCGCAAAGAAGGAGCTTTCTGGTGTGGAGCGTACCCTTGCTAACGAGGGCTTTGTTGCTAAGGCAGCGCCTGAAGTTATCGAGAAGAAACGTGCACGCGCAGAAGAACTTACTACGCTTGTTGCTCAGCTAGAGCAGCAGATTGCTGACTTCTCATAGGTAAAACTTGATGCGGTGTAACAGCCGCATCATGTGTTTAGTACGTGCATGCAGTCCACTTTAGGTTAGGAACAACATGTCTGAGGTTAAATCCGATATCGAGATTGCTCAATCATCCGAGATGCTTCCCATCTTTGAGGTGGCAAAGCGTGCGGGTATTCCAGAGGATTTTCTGGAGCCTTATGGTCGCTATAAGGCAAAGCTTGATGCACGTGCTTTGGCAGATAAGCCTCTTCGCGGCAAGCTTGTGCTGGTAACTGCCATTAACCCAACGCCAGCGGGCGAGGGAAAGACCACTACCTCGGTAGGTCTGGCAGATGCCTTGACCAGCTTGGGACAGTCTGCCATGTTGGCTCTTAGAGAGCCTTCTTTGGGCCCTGTTTTTGGTGTCAAGGGCGGTGCTGCAGGTGGCGGCTATGCCCAGGTAGTTCCTATGGAGGACATCAACCTTCACTTTACCGGAGACTTCCACGCCATCGGCGCTGCAAACAACCTCTGCGCCGCCATGCTGGATAACCACATCAAGCAGGGTAATAACCTCAACATTGATCCACGCCGCGTGGTGTGGAAACGCTGTGTTGACATGAATGATCGCCAGCTCAGAAACGTTGTTGACGGACTTGGCGGCATTGCAGACGGCATGCCAAGACAAGACGGCTTTGATATTACCGTTGCTTCCGAGGTTATGGCTGTATTCTGCCTTGCTTCCGGCATCAAAGACCTTAAAGAGCGCCTGGGCAGAATGGTTATTGCCTACACCTATGACCGCAAGCCTGTTACCGTCAGCGATATCCATGCCGAGGGCGCTATGACAGCGCTGCTCAAAGATGCTATTCAGCCTAACTTGGTCCAGACGCTTGAGCATACGCCTGCTCTAGTTCACGGCGGTCCTTTTGCCAATATTGCTCACGGCTGCAATACGGTTGAGGCAACAAAGACTGCTCTGCGTCTTGCAGATTACGTTGTTACCGAGGCTGGCTTTGGTGCAGACCTTGGTGCCGAGAAGTTCTTGGACATTAAGTGCAGAGCTACTGGCCTTGCTCCATCGGCTGTTGTTCTGGTGGCAACCGTTCGCGCTCTTAAGTACAACGGAGGCGTTGCCAAAGCTGACCTTAACCAGCAAAACGTTGAGGCGCTTAAAGAGGGCATTCCTAACCTGCTTCGCCACGTTGACAACATCCAGACGGTCTACGGTCTTCCTGTAGTCGTTGCCATCAATGCATTCCCAACCGATACCGCTGAAGAGCTTGCTCTGGTAGAGGAGGAGTGCAAGAAGCGTGGCGTAAATGTTGTCCTGTCTGAAGTTTGGGCAAAAGGTGGAAAGGGCGGCCAGGCTCTGGCAGAAGAGGTTATGCGCCTTTGCCAGACTGAATCTAAGCTCACCTTTGCTTACGACGTCAAAGAGTCTTTGAAGCAGAAAATTACCGACATTGCTACCAAGATTTACCACGCCGATGGTGTTGAATTTGCTCCAAGTGCCGCCAAGCAACTTCAGCAGCTTGAAGAGCTTGGCTTTGGCGAGCTCCCTATTTGTATGGCAAAAACCCAGTATTCCTTTACTGACGATCAGACCAAATTGGGTGCTCCAGAGAACTTTAAGATTACTGTGCGAGAAGTTCGTGTTTCTGCAGGTGCTGGCTTTGTGGTCTGCCTTACGGGCTCTATCATGACCATGCCAGGACTTCCAAAGGTTCCTGCTGCAGAGCACATTGATGTTCTTGATGATGGAAGAATTGTGGGTCTTTTCTAATGTCTTATCCCTCTTCACCTGAAGAAGTAGCGTTTACAATCTATAGTGCAGATTCTTATGCGCAACACCTTGCTGCTAAAGAGCCTATTCCTGGCGGCGGTAGCGCTGCCGCTTATGTAGGTGCGCTTGCAGTATCCTTGGCTTCAATGGCTGGTGTCTACGCACAAGGAAAACCTGCCTATGCTCAGCATGAAGATGATCTTGCAAAATATATTGCTCGAGCCAGTGCGCTCCGTCAGGACTTCATGGAGCTTATGGATGAGGACTCTCGTCAGTTCTTGCTAGTTTCAAGTGCGTTTAGCGTGCCCAAGGATGACCCAAAGCGTGCAGAAATTGTTGAGGATGCCCTTAAAGAAGCAGCTCAGCCACCACTTAAGGTAATGAGAAAAGTGTGCGAGTCCATTGAGCTTCTTGAAGAGATGCTTATAAAGGGCTCCCGTATGCTTTTGTCTGATGTGGGTTGCGGTGCTGCTCTTGCACGTGGTGCTTTGATTGCCGCTTCTCATACGCTGTTTGTAAACACTCGTTCTATGCATGATACGGCGTACGCTCAAACGCTGCTTGATGAGGCGGATAAGCTTCTAGACACCTATGTATCACGAGCTGACGCTGTAAGTGATGCAGTAAGCGCACAGCTGAGACAGGAGGCATAACATGAGCCCAGAGACTACTTCACAGGAGCTTCGTGGCGCTCCTGTTGCCAAGGCGATAACTGAAGAACTTGCTGCTCAAGTTCAGGGGCTCCGTGCACAAGGTGTGACTCCTAAGCTGGTTATTGTTCGCATTGGACAGAAAAGCGATGACCTTACCTATGAGCGTGCAGCATATACGCGTGCAGAGAAGGTGGGCTTTGAAGTTGAGACCATTGAGCTTCCTGAAGACGCTACACAAGAGCAGGTAAATAGTGCGTTTGATCAGGTTTCTGCTGATGCATTGGTGCATGGTTGTCTGCCTATGCGTCCTTTTCCTGCTGGAATTGATGAGCATGAAGCGCTTCAACATCTAGCTCCAGAAAAAGATGTTGATTGCGCCACCGATTCTATGCTGCTGGCAACACTTTGTGGAACTCCTGGTGCTCTGGGACCTTGTACCGCAGAAGCGGTTCTGGCGCTTCTCGATTTTTACCAGGTGCCCCTTGAGGGAGCACCTGTTGCAGTTGTTGGTCGCTCAAATGTCATTGGTCGTCCGGTAGCTGCGCTTTTAAGTGCAAGAAACGCTACGGTGACGGTGTGTCACAGCAAGACCAAAGACCTTGCTGCTACGCTTAAGCAGGCAGAGGTTGTGGTTGTGGCTGCAGGTCGTGCGCACCTTATTGGGGCTGACTTCGTAAGAGCTGGTCAGACCATCGTTGATGTAGGTATTAACTGGGATGAAGCAGCTCAAAAGCTTGTTGGCGATGTTAATACAGAGCAGGTAGCTCCCCTGGTAAGTGCTTATACTCCTGTTCCAGGCGGTGTAGGTAGCGTGACAACGGCAATTCTTGCACGCCATGTTGTTGCCGCAGCTCAAAGAACGCTTGCATAAGAGTGAAAGGTAGGTTGCCTCATGGCAGCGGAAAATAACTATAAAGAGCTTGACCAAGAGCGCGTAAAAGCCGCGGTCAAGGAGTTTTTGCTTGCTATTGGTGAGGATCCAGAGCGAGAAGGTCTGCTTGATACACCAGACCGTGTTGCTCGTGCTTGCGCGGAGCTCTTTGGTGGTATGCAGGAAGATCCTGCAGTTCACCTGCGTAAACAGTTCCATGAAGAGGGCAATAAAGAGATGGTTATTGTCCGCGACATTCCTTTCTCATCTACCTGTGAGCATCACATTTTGCCTTTTGTGGGCAAGGCGCACGTTTGCTACATTCCACAAAATGGTCGTATTACCGGCCTTTCCAAGATTGCTCGTTGCGTCAGCGGATATTCTCGCCGCCTGCAGGTACAGGAGCGCTTAACGGGCCAGATTGCAGACGCTATGGTAGAAGAGCTTGATCCTCTGGGTGTTTTGGTGGTTATGGAGGCTGAGCATACGTGCATGAGCATGCGCGGTATTAGGGCGTCGGGCGCTTTGACCACTACGTCTGCAGTTCGAGGCATTTTTAAAACTAACGAGAAAACCCGTGCAGAGGCTATGCGTCTGCTTGGCCTATAAGAGGTTTGTGCAATGAGCTATTCCGTTCCTTTTTCTGTGCCTGAACTGAGCTACGAGCAGTCTTTAAAGGTACTTCACGATACAAAGAAGTTTGGTATTCAGCCCCTGCTGGAGAGCGTGGAAGACATGCTCAAAGAGTTGGGCAATCCTGATCTCTGCTTTAAGAGTGTTCAGATTGCAGGTACCAACGGCAAAACGTCTACCTCCAGATACACTGCAGCCTTGCTCAAGGGAGAGGGTCTCAAGACCGCTCTGTACACGTCTCCCGAACTCATCAGCTATACCGAGCGTATGGAGATCAACGGCACACCCGTCTCTGAGGCGGCTTTTGCTCACGGCGTTTCAGCTGCTCAAGTAGCAGGGGAGCGCGTCAATGCTCAGCGAGTTGCTCTAGGCGAGCGTCCCTATGACATTACCGAGTTTGACCTGCTCACGGTTGCAGCTTTGGTTGTCTTTGCCGAGGCAGAGATTGACGTCTGTGTGCTTGAGTGCGGTATGGGCGGTAGGTGGGACGCAACAAGTGCTGCTCAAAACATCACCTCAGTGGCTATCACGGGCGTCGGCCTGGACCACACGCGCATCCTAGGCGATACCCTTGAGGCTATTGCTGGCGAGAAGGCCGCCATCATCAAACCGGGTCGCACCTGTGTGCTTGGTGTGGGAACGACAACTCCCCAGAGTGTTCAGGACGTATTCTTGTCCCAAGCAGCTTCTGCAGGCGTTGTCCCAACTCTTCTTGTGGCTGACAAGCCTGAAGACGTTGAGGGAGAGGTTTCTGCTGGTCAGACATTTGACCATCCAGAGCTGCCTCACGCACACTTCTTCATTACCAAAAAGCCTAAGAGCATCGGTTTTCCGCTTGAGCTTACGGTTGTCACGCCTCGCGCAACCTACGAAGATCTTGCTGCACTTAAACCAAGCTACCAGGCAGCAAACATTGCCCTGGCAACCTGTTTAGCTGAGGATTATCTTGGTCGTCCACTTGATGCCGAGAAAGCGTTTTTCTCCACAACTAGGTGCCCTACACCTGGCAGGTTCCAGCTGCTTCAGCCTAAGCCTTTGGTGCTTATCGACGCGGCTCACAACCCCCAGTCGATCGAGACGTTCTTAACTGCTATCCGCTCAATTGAGCCAGAAGTTGCTAATAGACCTATGCTTTTGACTGCAGTTTTTGCAGATAAAGACGTTAAGGGCATCGCAGAACTTCTCGCCAAAGAGTTCCCTGAGGTAGCGGTAACCCAGACAGACAACGAGCGCGCTATGGATGCAGAAGAGCTTGCTGAGCTGTACAAAGCCTGCGGCGCCAACGTGGTAGCTGTCTACAGAAGCGTTCCCGAAGCAGTGGACGCCTTGCGCGAGAAGGGCTTTGTAGCATGTGGAACAATTTCACTTGCTGGCGAGGTTGCTGCACAATTTAGTGATGCTTTGGTAAAATAAATTTATCTGCGACATTTCGCTCATTTTTGAGGCGGTTTGTCGTACGATTTAGGAGAGAACAAAAAGCCAGCAGAAGGGGCTGTCAGATGCAGGAGATTCTTGATCAGATTATTACACCTGAGGTACGTATGGTTATTTACCTCATGGTTATTTGCGTCGTAATGCTTTATATCCTTTCCATCATCTATGTTATTCGCGATGCTCAGCGTCGTGGCGCAGAGCCTTGGTGGATGTGGGCAGTCATTTCTGTTGTTCCTGTTGTTGGTCTGCTTGCTTACGTTATTTTGCGTCCAAGCAGCTACCTCATTGACCGTGAGGAGCAGGACTTGGATATTGCCCTTCGTGAGCACCAGCTGTCTCACTACGGCATTTGCCCTAAGTGCTCCGCTCCAATCGACCGCGATTTTATCGTGTGCCCAATCTGCAATACGCAGGTTAGAAACGTTTGCCCAACATGCCATCGTCCACTGAACGCAGACTGGAAGGTTTGCCCTTACTGCCGTACTCGCATTCAATAACGTTTGGTTTTGTTCTTTATGATGGCAATCTGGTGTTTTACAACAGAGACTATGTAGGCGTCTGCTCCTAAGCTCCCGTGTGAGCAGAGTAGGCGCCGCGCCTGTTTCTATGAGTATCTACCTCTGAGGGGTTTTACATGAAGGTTTTATATAACGACGGCCATGTTGGCGAGATTAACAATCCAGCTGAAGAGCTTGAGGTTATTCGCCACGACGCAGCTCACCTGCTTGCTCAGGCTTTGAAGCGCCTGTATCCTCACGCACAGTTTGCCTATGGTCCAGCAACCGAAAATGGTTTCTACTATGACGTTGATCTTGGAGACACCAAGGTTAACGAGGACGATTTCCCAGCTATTGAAGCTGAGATGAAGAAGATTGCCAAAGAGAACCTTAAGATTGAGACGTTTGAGCTTCCTCGCGATGAGGCTATTGCCTACATGAAGGAGCGTGGCGAGTCTTACAAGGTTGAGCACATTGGCGATCTTGCTCCTGACGCACACATCACCTTCTACAAGCAGGGTGAATACGTTGACATGTGCGTTGGCCCTCACATGCTCTACACCAAGAGTGTTAAGGCCTTCAAGCTGACCAGCATTTCTGGTGCGTATTGGAAGGCCGATAAGAACAACAAGATGCTCACCAGGATTTATGGTGTTGCGTTTGGTTCCAAAGAGGAGCTTGCTCAGTACCTCAAGATGATTGAAGAGGCCGAGAAGCGCGACCACAGGAAGATTGGCCGCGAGATGGAGCTCTTCATGATGTCCGACTTTGGCCCAGGTTCTCCATTCTGGCTTCCAAACGGCATGGCTCTGCGCAACGCTCTGACCGATTACTGGCATGAGATGCAGGCTCGCTTTGGTTACCAGGAGGTTCAGACTCCACTGATCCTCTCGCGTTCCCTTTGGGAGACTTCTGGTCACTGGGATCACTACAAAGAGAATATGTACACCACCACGGTAGATGAAGAGGACTTTGCAATTAAGCCTATGAACTGCCCTGGTGCATGCTTGATTTACAAGTCCAAGCCACGTTCTTATAGGGATCTTCCTATGAAGCTGGCTGAGGCTGGTCTTGATCACCGTTACGAGATGAAGGGCGCTCTGCACGGTCTGTTCCGTGTCCGTGAGTTTACTCAGGACGATGCACACCTCTTCATCCGCCCTGATCAGATTACTGAGCAGGTCACGGATGCATCTCACCTCATTACCGCTTACTATGCCCAGTTTGGCTTCCCATACCGCGTTGAGCTTTCTACGCGCCCAGAGGATTCTATGGGTTCTGACGAGGATTGGGAGCGCGCTGAGCAGGGCCTTCGTGACGCACTTGAGTCTATGGGCATTGAGTACGTTGTCAACGAGGGTGACGGTGCGTTCTACGGTCCAAAGATTGACTTCCATCTGACCGACTGCCTCGGTCGTTCTTGGCAGTGCGGCACCATCCAGCTTGACTTCCAGCTGCCTCATAACTTCCAGCTTGAGTACATTGACTCTGACGGTACCAAGAAGCAGCCAATCATGATTCACCGCGCTGGTTTTGGTTCCTTCGAGCGCTTTATTGGTATTCTGACCGAGAACTACGAAGGCAAGTTCCCTGTCTGGCTGAGCCCATGCCAGGTCAAGGTTCTTCCTGTTTCCGAGAAGTCTCGCCCTTATGCTCATGAGGTTGCCGAGAAGCTCGCAGCTGCTGGTATTCGCGTTAAGGTTGACGACCGTGACGAGAAGATCGGCTATAAGATTCGTGAGGCTCGCTCACTTGACCGTGTTCCTTACATGCTCATCCTTGGTGAGCAGGAGGTTGAGGCAGGAAACATTTCTGTTCGCGACCGTTCCAACGAGACTCACACCGCAGAGCTTGACGAGTTTATTGCTCAGGTTGTCAAAGAGAATGCTGAGCGCGTTGGTTAAAGAGGCTTCAGACAAAGTGCAGGTTATGGGTGGCACCGCGCAGGATGGCGCAGGCGGCACGAAGAGTGTCGGTGCAATCGACGGCGTCAAGCAAACCGTAACTGACGTTGTCGCGCAAACCGTAACCGACGTTGTCACGCAAACCGCAACCAATGTTGTAGCTGAATACGTAAAAATGACAGGGGCAGGCCGTGCGCGGCTTGTCCCTGTTTCCTATGTAGACGAACTTCTCGCCACACTGGTTTCGGGCGGTGTAACCGTCGTGGAGCCGCTTGCTGGCGTGCCCGTTGAGGTGTGCGACATCAAAGGCAGAGCTGCGGCAGGGGAGCTGCTTGTGGCGGATGTGCGTACGATTGGAGCCGAGTTCAGCCCGGCATGTCGTCTGGGAGCAGAGATCGCAGTAGCCGAGGACGCTCGGGTGCCGGGATATGTTGTCGTGTGCATGCGGAAGTGCTGCATACCGTGGGTAGCAGAGGCGGTTGAAGCCAAGGCGTGCTCTACAGATGACGTGACGGTTTCTGCTACGGGAGCGGAAGAGCAGGCGAGTGCACGGGTTTCTCGCCACGCGGCGAGCGACGCAGCGCAGGTGGTTGCCGCGTACCTGGCGTGCCATCCGCGCGTCGAGGTGGTGCGCTATCCGGGTCTCAAGACGGACCCGAACTTTGCACGCGCAACATCGCAGCTGGTGGGCGGATTTGGTCCGTACGTGGATTACATGTGGAAAGAATCGCCAGGTGAATGGCATAGATTTACAGCAACTGATGAAGACGCCAGAACGCAGATTATAAATTTTGAGAGA
>JAHACE010000012.1 GCA_018376005.1 Atopobium sp.
TCTATGCATAAACTTCATCTAATATGCTTAAACATGAATAGACTTATATAAGAAATTTAACTATCAATAAATTCTGTATCTACGGAACACACCTAAGTCAGATATTCTGTTCAATTGCGGGCATTTTACACATCTAATGACGATAATCTGCATGTTTGTGGTAATTTCTGCGTCATGTATACGTCTTTTTAACAGATTATCCGACTTAGGTGTGTTTTGAACTGCCTCCTATTTTTTTGTGTCTAAGAAATGGGAGGCAGTTCAGATACAGAGGCTTTTTGCAAGCAATTGCTTTTTACATGCTACGCATTGGAACAAATCTTCTTCCACAAGCGTAGACCATAGCTATTTGGCAATCCCGCTTCAATACGAATAGCCAAATACAATCCAGCAATGTTATAAGTCAACTCAAAGATATCTTGGCTGTTTACAGCAGGGATGCCCTGCGTTAATGCTGTAAAGACAATTCTTACTACGTCAAATATAACAATGATGCTCACAATAAGAATATAAGGTCTAATGAAACGTGCGTCGTTTGAACCCTTAAGGGCAAGAAGACCTGCAACAAGAGAAAATACTGCACCAACTGTCACCAAGAAAATGGTAAGAATACCCTGTTGCTCAAGAAATTGATTAACAGTTGCCAAGAACGGTTGATTTACAACTCTAGAAAGGTCATGCAGTCCAAGCAGAATCAGAACTAGAAAAAGTGCAATTCCACTCAGCGTGATAGAAACCAGTGCAAAAAAGTGAAGAACTCGCTGATGACGAGAGCGCCAATATGTAGTTCCCACAATACCCTGGTCATGTTCCTTCTTTACTTTATCCGCAAGATTGGAACAAATTACCACGTAAACTATAGTATTCAGTTGAACAAAGGGATCAAGAATAATCAACTCTCCTCTACCCCAGGCCCATAAAATTCCTACCAGAATAATCAAGCCAATCAGATAGCAAAGAAATCTATATGGTTCAACTTTTGATGAGTCTTTGGCAGCACGTAATCCAAATATTGAGGTGACAACTTGCAACATACCAATAAGAAGCACAAATACATAGCCCAGAAGTACGTTATTGCTAAACGTAAAATACACGCCACTAAACTCAAGCTGCTCTAAAGGAACCGCAGGTTGTAAGCCTGTAATAGTAGCAAAAAGAGACGCTAATGTTGTCAAAACATCTGCCGCGCCCAAGATAATCAATACAATTGAAACGATACGTAAGATATGTTGAGCAGGAGTTCTAGGAATAGTAGCTTTAACTCGATCAGACGCAGGACGCTCCAATGGCTCATCTTCACCAACTACAAGGATTTTCTCGGCACGTTCTGCTACTTCAGAAACGTTTTCTGCCAGCTCAGAGGATATCTCAGTGACCTTTTTAGAGAGCTCTTCTACCTTTGAATTTTCAGCCAGCTTGGCAATCTCAGCACCGATATCTTTCTTCTGTTCCGTTGGCACAACAAATCCTCACACTTGTCCAAAATGTTCAAATAAATCATAGCATTAGCTACTTTGCTGTGTTAGTATGTGCAACTGTCCGTGTACCTGCAAGTATGTAAGGAGGCTTGTTCGATGCTTTTTTAATCTTCTCGTGAGCGTGTCACATGTCCACACCACGAGTTTGTCTGACATGTTCCACCACTAATCGAGGAGAATTATGGAATCGAATAAGCTTTTTGCGGAAACACCACCATTTAAATTATTTATACGAGCAGCCCTTCCAGGCGCTATTGCTATGCTTGCGTCAATGCTTTACGACACCGCAGATGGAATCCTTGTTGGACGCTATCTGGGTCAGGAGTCTTTTGGCGCCGTAACCATTGCCATCCCATTGGTCATTCTCTGTTTTGCTGTTGCCGACCTTATTGGCGTTGGCGCTTCTGCGGTTATTGCAGTTGAATATGGCAAGAAGAACCACCAGACTGCTAATAACATCTTTACCATTGCATTTATCATGCTTATTACCACAGGTGTTATCAGCGGCATTTTCTTCTACTTTTTTGCGCCAAACGTTCTGGCACTAATGGGTGCTCAAGGAAAGATTGCCGAACAAGGAGCCATCTACCTGCGCGTATGGACTCTCTTCTTACCCGTTATGTGCATCTCGTACGCCGTTGATAACTTCCTTAAGATTTGCGGAAAAATTAGACGCTCTACCAGTATTGCCTTTATTTCTGCAATTCTGGGAACCGTGCTTGAGTACTACTTCTTAGGTGTTTTGGGATTATCCGTTGAGTACGCAGCACTGGGTTACTGCATCTCAATTACCTTCTCGTCCCTTTATGGCATCTGGCCGTTTATTGGCAACAAGCAAATCCTTAAGTTTGTAAAGCCACACTTTAATTGGACACAAATCAAAGAAATCTTTGTAAACGGCTTCCCTATCTTTATGCAGAACATCTCAAGCAGGATTTATTCCCTGCTTATGAACGCTGCCCTGCTAAGCCTCGGCGGAGATATTGCCATTGCTTCTTATGGCGTGCTTCTCTATTCTGGCGGACTCATTCAGCCGCTCATTTATGGACAAGCTGATGCTATGCAGCCAGCCATTGGCTACAACTGGGGCGCAAAGAAAAAAGATCGAGTGCTTGCTATCGAGAAGTACATCTTCTCCACAGGCATTATTATTGGCATCTTTGCCTTCTGCGTCTCGTTCTTCTTCTCGGAGTTCTTGGTTAAGCTTTACCTACCCGAAGGAACGCAAGACCTGCTTAACATGGCCATCCCAGCTATGCGCATTCACGCTTTTATCTTTATTTTTAGCTGGATTACCATGTGCACCGAGAGTCTTGCCATTGCCCTGAAGCAGACAAAGATTTCCAATCTCTTGAGCCTTTTTATGGCACTTATCTTCCCTATCAGCTCACTGCTGATACTGAAGCCATTTGGTCTGGACGCACTTTGGTACGTGTCAGTTGTGTCCAATATACTCTCAGCACTGCTCTCTGTTGGCTGCCTCATCCACATCTATTGCAAGCACTTCAAGGGCATAGATACAAACGGTTCTAATGCCACAGACGATGCACAGGAAGAGAACTTCGAGCTCACCGATGCAGAGCTTGCCGAAGCAGAGCTTGCAGCGTCCGAGCTCTCCAGCCCAGAAGATCACCTGGACCCAGAATCCATCTCCCGAGCTCAATAGCCTGCTCACTCGCAGCAACCGCACGATTCCGCACACACCCAAGCAACCACGCTCCGCTTGCTCACAGCTCCGCGCAACAACGTACTCCTCACAAAAACATGGCGAGAAGATCCTCTGATTCCAAGATCTTCTCGCCATAAACATGAGCGGTTATAGAGCGTCTAACTACAGCGCAGCAAGTGCCTGCTCGACGTCGTTGATAAGGTCTTCGGTGCCCTCAATACCACAACTCAAGCGCACAGTACCTGGGGTAATACCTGCTGCTACAAGCTCCTCGTCAGTAAGCTGACGGTGCGTTGAAGAAGCTGGATGCAAGCAGCAAGAGCGAGCATCTGCAACGTGTGTAGCAATGGAGAATACCTTGAGGTTACCCAGGAACTTCTCGGCAGCCTCACGACCACCTGCAACGTCAACAGTGATAACACCGCAAGAACCGTTTGGCAGGTACTTCTGAGCCAACTCGTAGTATTTATCGCCTGGAAGACCAGGGTAGCTTACGTGCGCAACCTTAGGATTGTTTACAAGCGCCTCGGCAACTGCCTGGCCATTCTTGCAATGCTGAGCCATACGAACGTGCAGAGACTCAAGGCCAAGGTTAAGATAGAAAGCGTTCTGTGGTGACTGAATGGAACCAAAATCACGCATAAGCTGAACGGTTGCCTTAGTAATAAAGGCGCCACCGTTACCAAAGGTATCTGCATACACAAGGTTGTGATATGAAGGGTCAGGCTGAGTCAGACCTGGGAACTTATCTGCGTGAGCAGCCCAGTCAAAGTTGCCACCGTCAACAATGGCACCGCCAACAGCAGAGCCGTGACCGTCCATATATTTGGTTGTTGAATGGGTCACAATATCTGCTCCCCACTCAAGAGGACGGCAGTTCACAGGTGTGGCAAAAGTATTGTCAACAATCAGAGGTACACCATGATCATGAGCAGCCTTTGCCCAACGCTCAATATCAAGAACAACCAGTGCAGGGTTTGCAACAGTCTCACCAAAGACGCACTTTGTATTTGGTCTGAATGCTGCGTTAATCTCCTCGTCAGTTGCATCTGGTGAGATAAACGTACACTCAATACCCATCTTCTTAAGAGTGATAGCAAACAGGTTAAAGGTGCCGCCATAAATGGTAGACAGGGAGATAAAATGATCTCCAGCCTCAGCAATATTAAAGACGGCAAAGAAGTTTGCGGCTTGACCAGAAGACGTCAGCATTGCAGCCGTACCGCCCTCAAGCGCACAAATCTTTGAAGCTACATTATCAAGCGTTGGATTTTGAAGACGAGAATAGAAATAACCCGCAGCCTTGAGGTCGAACAACTCTCCAAGTTGCATCGACTCGTCATATTTGAACGTGGTTGATTGAATGATAGGCACTTGCCTAGGCTCACCGCAACCAGGCTGATAACCGCCCTGTACGCAGCGAGTCTCGATGCTCTCAGACATAGCATCCTCCCTCATAATCATCATCCACGCCGCGCAAACGTCTCTGCACTCCAAACGTGGACTATGTGACTACCTTAGGATACTAGTCTCTCTACCTTCAATCACACGCTCAATCAAAACTTTTTCATGTTCTGAAACAATTGCGAGGTCTGAGGTAACATCTCTGAAGTCCATAGAATCTTTCCACTCTTTGACCAGAGAAATATTACGCTGAGCTGTGCAAACAATACTAAGCTCAGAGTCAATGTCCTGCATAATCTGGGTATAATTTGCGCGTTTCTCGCCCAGCATATCACTGAGGTGGAAAAGAATGTGCTCAACTTCACGAACTTCTCGCCTTGCATGGTGTACCTCAGAGAAGCTAGTCATATCCAGACCAAAGAGGCGCGCATCAATGGTCTCAAGCATGTAATCAAAGCGGCTGCTAATGTCTTCAAACGAGAGGCCATCTTTTAGTACCGCATCTGACCATGCAGGCTCAAAGAGCTCATCCAGCGCACAGCGCAGACTACGACGGACAGCCTTCTTGCGCAGACCCTCGCAAATGCGATCGCGCTCAGACTCGCGAGCTGCTTCTACAGCGCTGACCAGCTTGGAGCCCTGAGAGAGCTCTCCAGACTCCATCAAATCTGCAACGGTATCAGAGAAGCCGTCAATCTCACGAAGACGCGTAGTTGCACCAAGCATCAGCCTATAAACAGGCTCGGCAATCTCAACTGCCTCCTCATTAAGAAGTGGCGAGAAAAACTTGGTAAGCAATTGGGTTCCCCTGAGGGCAAACCTAAATGCTGCGATTACTGCAGGATCTTCTGGATGAGCGCGGAACTCCGTGTACGCGTCTTCCAGGTTAGTTGCCGCATGAGCACATGCCTCATCCAGGGCATCAAGCGTCTCCCAAGGCTGAGTGGAAGGACCACTGACCAGCCAAAGAAGCTTACCGTGAGGCTCGCGAACATCTCCAAGCTGCTTCCAGACGCACTCGTGTTGATGACAAAGCGAACCACGTACGTCAATAGCGCACACAGCGCCCTTTGTCAGCGGAAGTTCAAATCCCAGCAGAGTCTCTGCAACATAACCCAAAAATGGAGCGTGTCCGACAAGAATCAGTGTTTCTGCATCAGCGTGCTCAAGCTCTGCCTGAAGTGCAGGAAGATCTTGATCGTAAAGGGAGTCATGAATCTCCAGACCTTCTGCATCCAGAGCCTCTGCCACAATCTCTGCAGTCTCAAGTGCGCGAAGAGCGGGACTTGTCCAAATCTCAGCCTCTTCACCCTCTGGTCCTAACAGACCAAAAATATGAGGATAATTGGCAGATAAAGCCCTTTGACCAGCACGTATGAGCTCTCGACTCATGTCTTCAGAGCCACGTTCAGATACACCATGTCGTACAAGAACCAAAGTCTTTACCATGTTTACCTCCGCTGGTCATCTGCAGAAAACTGCTTCTTATAGCGTAATAGGACGCCCGCGCAATTTTGCACGGACGTCCTATTTTTACTGCCAACGGGCAAATATATCGGTATATGGCGAGAAAAACTTTTTATCTCGCATCTCTGCTATGCAGTTTTTGCATAACGGCTATGCATAATCTGCACGCAAAAATCCAACTTGAAAGACTTGGCAACTGTGGCGGTTAAGTTAGCGCTCTATCCACGCGTCCCTACACCGCCTGTGACCGGCAATCTTAAAAGTCAGCGTTACCAACGGTACGAGGGTGAGGAATAACGTCGCGAATGTTATCCACACCGGTGAGGTACATAACAAGGCGCTCAAAGCCAAGACCAAAGCCAGAGTGTGTGCAAGAGCCGTAACGGCGAAGATCCAAATAATACTTGTAATCGTCGGGGTTCATGCCAAGCTCAACAATGCGCTTCTCAAGAAGTTCAAGACGGTCTTCTCGCTGTGAGCCACCAATAATCTCACCAATACCTGGGACAAGGCAGTCAGCTGCGGCAACAGTCTTGCCGTCATCGTTAAGGCGCATGTAGAAGGCCTTGATTTCTGCGGGATAATCAGTGACAAAGATTGGCTTTCCAAAGTGCTGCTCGGTGAGGTAGCGCTCGTGCTCAGTCTGAAGGTCAATGCCCCACTCGACGGGATACTCAAACTTCTGACCAGCCTTTACTGCCTCCTGCAGAATCTCAATTGCCTCGGTGTAAGAAACGCGAGAGAACTGGGAAGTTGCAACGTGGTTCAGGCGCTCAAGCAGACCCTTATCCACAAACTTGTTAAGCATCTCAAGCTCATCTGGGCAGTGCTCAAGAACATACGCAATAACGTAGCGCAGCATCTCTTCTGCAACATCCATGTCCTGTGCAAGATCACAGAAAGCCATCTCTGGCTCAATCATCCAGAACTCTGCAGCGTGGCGGCGTGTGTTGGAGTTCTCTGCGCGGAACGTTGGACCAAAGGTGTACACATCACCAAAGGCCATAGCAAAGTTCTCTGCCTGAAGCTGACCAGAAACGGTGAGGTGAGAAGACTGACCAAAGAAGTCCTTTGAGTAGTCAACATCGCCCTTCTCGGTACGTGGAACGTTGTTTAGATCAAGCGTGGTAACGCGGAACATCTCTCCTGCGCCTTCAGCATCAGATGCGGTGATGATTGGGGTGTTCACGTAGACAAAGCCACGGTCTTGGAAGAACTGGTGGATGGCGAAGGCAGCCACAGAACGGATGCGGAAAACTGCACGGAACATGTTGGTACGAGGACGAAGGTGCTGTTGTGTGCGAAGGTACTCGAGAGACTGACGCTTCTTCTGCATTGGATAATCTGGGCTGGATGGTCCTTCGATCACAATGGTCTGAGCCTGCAGCTCAATAGGCTGTGGGCGATCAGGGGTAAGCTCAAGGACACCCTGAATAATCAGAGCAGCGCCAACGCCACAGGAAGCAACCTCCTCGTAATTGCCAAGGTTCTCACGATTCATAACAACCTGTAGGTCTTTGAAGCAGCTACCGTCATTAAGTGTGACGAAGCCAAAATTCTTCATATCCCTTACTGAACGTACCCAGCCGGCCACGGTAACTTTTTGGCCACCAAGTTGCTCTGCATCTGCGTACAATGCAGAAATCGTGATGCGCTCCACGGGCATACCCTCCTTGTAACTCACTCTGCAGGCTTTTCCTGCGCTCTGCAGGACTATCCTGCGAGACGAACAAATATCTATTTAGAATACCGCATAACCACATGGCAAACGTTCACTTTTATATATCTGGCGGTAATTACGCTAATCTCACACAGCCAAGCCGGCACGCCATAAAACACCACGCCATAAAACACATATCCGTAATTCGGCTAAACTAGTGCAGTGGAACGTGCCTACAAAGTGCTGCCACCTCAAAAGGCCTGCTGAAGGAGAAACCATGGAAGACTACAAGCGCGAATTTATTGAGTTTATGGTCCAGAGCAACGTACTTACATTTGGTGATTTTACGCTTAAGAGTGGTCGCAAATCTCCTTTCTTCATGAACGCCGGCGCCTATGTCACTGGCGAGCAGCTCCACAAGCTGGGCCTTTATTACGCTCGCGCCATTCACGACAACTTTGGCCTGGATTTTGACGTAGTTTTTGGTCCTGCTTACAAGGGCATTCCCCTTTCCGTAATCACTGCAATGGGAATCAATGAGCTCTATGGCAAACAGGTTCAGTACTGCTCCAACAGAAAAGAAGCAAAAGATCACGGCGCTGACGCTGGCATGCTTTTAGGAGCAGAGCTCAAAGACGGCCAGAGAGTGGTCATGGTTGAAGATGTCACTACCTCTGGCAAGTCTATTGAAGAGACCTATCCTCTGATTACCTCTATTGCAAACATCCAGGTAGTTGGCCTTATTGTCTCACTCAATCGCATGGAAGTTGGCAAGGGCGGAAAAGTTGCAGCTCTCCAGGAAGTCTCTGAACGCTGGGGCATACCAACCGCAGCCATTGTCTCCATGGATGAGGTTACCGAGGCCCTCTACAACAAAGAGGTTGACGGCAATGTTATTATCGACGACACCTTGAAGAGCGCCATTGATGCCTACTACCAGCAGTATGGTGTTAAATAAGGCGAGAAAAACCTCTGCGTAGAAACCTGACTTATGACTCTGACTCAACTTAAATACGTTCTTGCTATTGCTAAGGCAGGCACTATTAACGCCGCAGCTAAACAGCTCTTTATCTCGCAGCCTACCCTGAGTAGCGCAGTTAAAGAGCTTGAGGCCGAGCTGGGAATCTCCCTTTTTAACAGGACCAGCAAGGGTGTTGAACCTACCGCAGATGGCGAGGAGTTTTTGAGTTATGCCAGGCAAGTTGTCATGCAGACTGACCTCATCGAAGAACGCTATCTGGGCACCGCCCCTTCTAAGCAGCGCTTTTGTGTTTCTTGCCAGCACTATTCCTTTGCAGTTGAGGCTTTTGTCAACCTGATTAAAGAGCACGGCGGCTCAAAGTACGATTTCCGTATCAGAGAAACGCAAACGTACGAGATTATTGAAGATGTCTCAAAGCTAAGAAGTGAAGTAGGCGTCCTTTACCTCAACTCGTTCAACGAGCGCGTTATTAGAAAAACGTTGCAGGACCAGGGCTTGGTTTTCTCGCCATTGTTTAAGTGCAAACCAAGCGTTTTTGTGGGAAAAGATAACCCGCTGGCAAAGCGTTCCTCGGTAACACTCAACGATCTTGCCCCCTACCCTCGCCTTTCTTACGAGCAGGGCGAGCACAACGCGTTCTATTTCTCCGAGGAGCTTCTGGCAACACTTGATCGCGATAAGGACATCATGGTCCGAGACCGCGCCACTATCTTCAACCTGATTATTGGCCTGAACGGCTACACCATCAGCACTGGCCTTATTAACGAGGAGCTCAACGGCCCAAACATTGTTGCAATTCCTCTAGCTGTTGATGATTACATGGAAGTTGGCTACGTTACCCACGACGAGAAGAGCCTCTCGCCCTTTGGTGAACTCTACATCGACGCGCTCAAGCGCTGCTGCCAGGCAGTTACGTGGGTGTAGGGGGTCTACTCCTCTCAACTTGCGCTAAAATAATACCTTACGTTTTTGAAGCGCAATGGGAGGCATCATGGGTCTTAAGTATGAAACCGCACAATATGAGGCATCATACGGGGCAATTTCACAACTTCCTTCTCCAGAGACCCCAGAGGTGGCCTTTGTGGGCCGCTCAAACGTGGGTAAGTCTTCCCTCTTAAATAAACTTATTGGACGAAAACAGCTTGCACGAGTTTCAAGCGTTCCAGGTAAAACCGCTAATATCAACTTCTTTGACGTTGATGGCGTCAAATTTGTAGACTTGCCTGGATACGGATTTGCACGAGTTTCTCGCCAAGAAAAACAACGCTGGGCGGACCTCATTGGCGGCTATTTTGAGCAAGAACGCAGCTTTAACCTGGTCATTAGTCTTGTTGATATCAGACACGAAGCTCAAAAGCTTGACCTGCAGATGATTAGCTTTCTCCAAGAGGCTGATCTGCCCTTTGTAGTTGCGTTTACCAAGGCTGATAAGATTGCACGCGGCAAGCAAAACCAAGCCGCGGCTGCTTTGCGTAAAGCATTCCACATTACCCCTGAACAGGCCATTATTACCTCATCCGAGACCGGCCTGGGCATTGACGAGTTGCGCCGCCGCATCGAAGACGCAACTATCTAGGAGCATCATGGATCCAATCCACCAGCAAGAGCAAGAGCACCTCTCCCACGTATACCAAAAACTTGTTGAGATTCGTGAGGATTTGGACACAACGCTCAACACCACGCAAAAAGATGCAGCTAGAGACCTTCGTCAGATGAGTGAAGAAATCCGCCCAGACTTTGGTGGAGCGGACGAAACCATCGAGACCCTTGCGGCCATTGAGACGCTCAACAGCGTTATTGATACCTACAACCAGTACCACGATTTTACTGTCGAGAAACTCGGTCGAGTTGAAATCCTTTTAAGGCAGCCTTACTTTGCTAAGGTCACGCTTAAAATGCGACCCGGACGTCCTTCTCGTGATGTATACATTGGTGCGGCGGGCATTACGGACAAAGACCGTACGCCGCTTATTGTTGATTGGCGCAGCCCTGTTGCCGAGACGTATTACAACCAAGAGATGGGCACTACGTCGTACCAGGTAGACGGTAAGAAAAGAACCGTTGAACTGGAACTTCGC
>JAHACE010000013.1 GCA_018376005.1 Atopobium sp.
GCGCCTCGACGACGCAATGAAACACGAGGGAGAATCCCACCTTCTGGACTAACCTCTGTACCTGGCACAACGCTTGGGCAAGACCGTTCTTCTCGCCCCGAGCGTTGCGCATCTCACCTGGCATGACGCGCTTCTCGCGCCACGCCGTACCTGGAACGACCGACGTACCCGTCGCAATCAAAACCCTGTTTTTGCAGGATAAACGTAAGGAGCACTAATGAGCGAGTTCATGGACATCATTACTTCCGACAACCTCTCGTACAAGCAGAAGGTTCTGCACCTGGCACAGGCTGCCGAGAACTCCGAGCATCCTATCAAGACGACCGCTGAGTTTGATCGTCTTTTTGCAGCTCACGCGCTTGACGACATGTGTGAGGGCAATGCTCCTTACCGCCCTCGCTACATCTGCCCTGACTACCAGGTATTTGCTCAGAACGGTTCCGAGTTTTTGCGCTTTGACAAGCCAGAGACCCTTGATGACCTGCTCTGGGGCCTTGCTGCTCTCTACGACAACGTTCCTTCCGTTACCAGCCGCCCTGTCTACGTTGGCCAGCTGGACAAGATCATTGATCCATTCCTGGAGGGTATGACCGACGCAGAGATTAAGCCTCGTCTACGCCGCTTCCTAAACCATATCGACCGCACCGTTGCTAGTGGTTACTGCCACGCAAACATTGGTCCAGAGGACACTCGCGCAGGTAGACTGCTGCTTGAGGTTGACCGCGAGCTCATGAACGCCGTTCCAAACTTCACTCTCAAGTACGATCCAGAGATTACGTCCGACGAGTTCATGCGCCTGGCAGTCAAGACCACCATGGTCTGCTCCAACCCTGCTTTTGCTAACCACCGCATCCACAAAGAGACCTACCCTGGCGAGTACACCGTCGTAAGCTGCTACAACGTTCTTCCTATGGGCGGCGGCGCTTACACCTTGAGCCGCGTGCTTCTCCCTGGCCTCGCAAAGCTTGCAACCAACGTTGACGACTTCATGAACAACCTGCTGCCAACCGCAACTGGCGAGGTTCTGAACTTCATGAACGAGCGCGTCCGCTTCATTGTTGAAGATTCCAACTTCTTTGAGACCAGCTTCCTGGCTAAGGAAGGCCTCATTTCTCGCGAGCGCTTCTGCGGCATGTTTGGTGTTGCCGGCATGAGCGAGTGCGTCGCTGAGCTGCTACACCTTGATAGCAGCCGCACCTACGGCAAGGATGATGAGGCAAACGAGCTGGCCGACAAGATCATGGTCAAGATTGCCGACCAGGTCAACAGCTTTGACGCCGTCTACTCCGAGGTCTTTGGCGGTCGCTTCACCCTGCACGCACAGGCTGGCTTCTCCGACCAGCAGGGCGTTACCCCAGGTGTCCGCATCAAGGTTGGCGACGAGCCTGCAAACCTCTACGACCACATTCGCCACAGCGCACGCATGCACCGCTTCTTCAACAGTGGCGTCTCCGACATCTTCCCAGCTGAGCCTACTGCTGAGCGCAACCCAGACGCTGTCGTTGACGTGGTCAAGGCCGCATTCTCCATCGACGACAAGTACCTCTCGTTCTACAGCTCCGAGGGTGATCTGGTCCGCATTACCGGCTTCCTGGCTAAGCGCTCCGAGATGAAGAAGTTCCAGTCCGGCGACGTTGTTCTTCAGGACACCGCTCACGACGGCCTGGGCAACTTCACCGCTAACCACCTTGCCGACCGCAAGGTTCGTATGAGCGACTAGCGAGAAGAGCTGCGCAATCGTGACCTTCACTGCAACAGAAACAACTTTGGGAGCAACACATCCAGCCGGGTGTGTTGCTCCTGTCAACAAGATCATTCCCTTCTCGCTGGTAGATGGCCCAGGAAGCCGAACCGCTGTCTTCCTGCAGGGCTGCAACATTCGTTGCGCCTACTGCCACAACCCCGAGACCCAGGTAGAGTGCATCTCCTGCCAGGCGTGCGTCAAACCATGCCCAGCTCACGCCCTGTCTGTGGCTGACGGAAAAGTTGTGTGGGACAACTCCATCTGCATCAACTGCGACAACTGCATCAAGGTGTGCCAGCACAAGTCCACGCCAAAGATTGAGCTGCTCAGCGCCCGAGAGGTGGCTGACCGCTGCATTTCCAACATGCCGTTCATCCGCGGAATCACCACCTCAGGCGGCGAATGCATGCTCCGTCCCGACTTCCTCTACGAGCTCTTCACCTACTGCAATGCCGCTGGTCTGAACTGCCTCATCGACTCAAACGGAACCATCGACTTCACCGAATACCGCGACCTGCTGGCTCTCTCAAGCGGCGTCATGCTTGACGTTAAGGCTTGGGACGATCAGTGGTTTGAGCATCTGACCGGCGAAAATGGAGTCACGGTCCGCAAAAACCTTGCGTTTTTGGCCGAGCAAAACAAGCTGGAAGAGGTTCGCGTTATCGTAACCGAAGGTTGGAATGACGCAGAAGCCGCAGTTGACGGCATTGCCGCTACCCTTGGCGAGAAGGTCGGTCAGACACGCATTCGTCTCATGAAGTTCAGGCGTTTTGGCGTGCGCGGACCGATGGAGAACTCCCCTTCTCCAAGCGACGAGCGTATGCAAGCGATTGAGCTGCAAGCCCGCAGTCTGGGCTTTGGCGAGGTTGTCGTCAGCTAGTTGGCGCGGCGGGTGCGCGATACGACTCGCTGCTCCAAGGGGTTTCTCGCCAGTACCAACAGTTTTTCTCGCCAGTTTCCGCGCTTTACATTGCAACAAATAACGACCTCGCAGCACATGCCACGAGGTCGTTTTCATTTATCTATCAGTGAGATGCCAGCCAGCAACTCCAGTTCAGTGGACTACCGGCCTGAAAACCCCAGTTCAGTGGACTATCGGTCCAGTAAACTCCAGCTCAGCGAGCTACTCGGTGACGATAGCGATTCCGCTGGAGCAGCCCAGGCGATCTGCGCCAGCCGCAACCATTGCCTCAGCGTCAGCCTTATTGTGGATGCCGCCAGCAGCCTTGACCTTGCAGGTGTCGCCGACAGTCTGCTTCATCAGAGCGACGTCATGAACAGTTGCGCCGCCGGTGCTAAAGCCGGTGCTTGTCTTGACGAACGCAGCCCCAGCAGCCATGCAATCCTTGCAAGCACGAACGATCTGCTCGTCATCAAGCAGGCAGCACTCCAGGATTACCTTAACGGGCACGGTGCCAGCGGCCTCAACAACAGCCTTGATATCAGCGATAACGTAGTCGTCATCGCCAGCGACCAGGTGGCCACCGTTGATGACCATGTCAATCTCGGTGGTGCCGTCGGCAACGCTCTGCTTGGCCTCGGCGACCTTAGCTGCAGTTGAAGCGGCGCCCAGAGGGAAACCGATGCAGGAAGTAATGCCAACTCCAGAGCCCTCGAGCTCGGCGTGAGCCAGAGAAACCCAGCAAGAATTGATTGCAACGGTCGCAAACTTGTACTGCTTTGCCTCGGCGCAAAGCTTCTTGATGTCTTCAGCGGTTGCGTTTTGCTTCAAATTTGTATGGTCGATAAGGCCGTTAACTTCCACGATTTTCTCCTTCTGGCTGTGCGATTATGAGCGGTTTATGTTTCTCTATTGTACGGCAAGCGGCGCAAAAAAGATGTGGCCGCCTTGTTTTGCTACCTGGTTTTGAATAGCCGTGTCCAGAGCTCCCGCTGTCGCTCTTCAAGATCTGACATAGTCGTGTCACGTGCAGTTATTCCGGTTGACTCTCGAATCTGGCGGACCAAGCCTTGAACGCTTTCAAAGCTTTTAAGCATCTCGCCAGATACCGAAAAATGCGGACACTGAACGCCCGTTACCAACTCGTTTTCCCTATCCAGGTCTCGCATGATTTTTTGGTCGCCAGAGTGTGTAGTTGCAGGATCATAATCTAGCAACACCGTAGCCCGCTTCTGCCTCTTGTCCTTGAGCTGAATGGTTAGGTCAGGAATTCGAGTGATTTTCTCGCCATATCGATTTTCCAGCTCAATTGGCCTATTGAGCTCAACGGTTCCTAGATTAAAGCCACCAAGGTTATACGGGAGACACAATAGCAGCGCAAGCGAAGCTTCTCGGGGCGATCGAGCTTTCTCTACGATGTGTTGAAGCGCTCGTTTAGCTGGGACGATGCCGCGCTTTCTTCCTTGCATGGATAGAAACTTTGCAATCGCAGCGCGATTTGTCAGAGGGCCATTTTGGCGTTGCGAAACCCCACCGTGGCCATCATGGTTCAAAAAATAATCGGAACACAGTGCACTACCTGCAAGGATTGTTCCAATGAAATCGAGTTTTGACGCAATCTGCAAATAAGTGAATTCTGGAGATGTCACAAATCCTTTTAAGTCAGTATCTATGGGCAGGAGTGACGAAGGTAACATCATTGATTGGCATACATGAAGTGTGACGTGCTCTTTTGCAAATGCGGAATTTACATCACGAATCAGCAAATCAATCTTACTGTTAGGCTCCTTTTGAAGACGCACGCCTTGTATCTCTGGCAGATGCCCATAGTAGGCAGCAAGATCTCGTTCAGTAGCTACTCCTGGAGCTGATTCAGGAACAAGCGGCACTTTGACCATAGCATTTGCTGATGACGATGAATCAAATGGCCTAGAGGAACTCATCAATAAATTAAACGCTGAAAAGTACGAAAGACAGTAATCCATAGCACTCCTTCGCGAAAAAGTATGAATTCCATACCCGGAAATGGCGCAAGTAATCTGACCGATTTGAAATCACACAGGAAATCTGTGCAAGATTCGTCGTACTATCGCCCTCGCGGAGACTCAGCATGCAAATACACTGACCTGGTTTCAAAATTATGCATATTTCTACTATTAAATTCATTTTTATGAATACATAATTTTTGGCCTTAAAATTATGTGCCGAAAAAGGTAAAAAACACGTTTAGTTGGGGATGAAAACTTAAAATTGGCCGATTTATCCCCAACTAAGACGATTTTTTACCGCGCCAAAAACTTTTATCTGGGGAAACACTATATGCAGAAAAATGAAAACCCCAACTAAACGCATTTTTTACCACTTGGAGTTAATTTGAGGTGTTTTTAGGATCCGAGAAACTTTTTACGTGCCCGTACACGTATCCACGCATGTTACCAGCACGTCGCAGCGCCTACGCCCGCACCGAATCACACAAAAAAGCCTGGTAGCGGAACGCTACCAGGCTTTTAGCGAAGCTAAGTGTCTAAGCTAGATCTTAGAACTCAACAGGAAGGTCGAAGTAGACGCACTTAAGCAGCTGCTCCATCTCCTCCTGGGTAGGCTTGCGTGGGTTGGAGAGGGTGCAAGCGTCCTCGATAGCAAGGCGAGCAACCTCTGGAGCCTTCTCGAAGAACTCCTTCTCGTCGATGATGGAGGTCTCGGACTTGGTTCCACCCTCGCCGTAGTTCTTGATGCCCTGTGGGATGTTAAGAGCGTCGTTGATGTCGCGAATCTTCTGAACAAGTGCCTCTACCAGCTCGTCCTCAGTGTTGCCCTCGAGGTGCAGAATCTCCTTAGCAATGAATGCATAGCGAGTCTTTGCGCGCTCGTCGCGAGCGTTGAACTGGATAACTTTGCCCAGGTACATAGCGTTTGCGCAACCGTGGATGATGTGTCCACCGGAGAATGCAGCGCCGGTCTTGTGAGCCATGGAGTGAACGATGCCCAGAAGGCCAGAGGAGAATGCGATACCAGCAAGGCACTGTGCGTCATGCATGTGCTGACGTCCCTCTTTGTCGCCTGCGTAGGACTTTGGCAGCCACTCGACAATCTCGCGGATTGCGTGCAGAGCGTCGCCGTCGGTGTACATAGAAGCAACAGTAGAAACGTATGCCTCGATAGCGTGGGTCAGTGCGTCCATACCAGTGTGAGCAACAAGCTTAACAGGCATGCCGTAAGTGAGCTCAGGGTCAACAATTGCGACGTCAGGGGTAATCTGGAAGTCAGCCAGTGGGTACTTAACACCCTTCTGGTAATCGGTAATGATAGAGAATGCGGTTACCTCAGTTGCGGTACCGGAAGTAGAAGAAATTGCGCAGAAGTGAGCCTTGGTGCGGAGCTCAGGAAGACCAAAGACCTTGCACATGTCCTCAAAAGTGGTCTCTGGGTACTCGTACTTAATCCACATAGCCTTAGCTGCATCGATTGGGGAGCCGCCGCCGATAGCAATGATCCAGTCTGGCTGGAACTCGCTCATCTTAGCAGCACCGCTCATAACAGTCTCGACGGAAGGATCGGACTCGACACCCTCAATGTGAGCAACCTCAAAACCTGCGGACTTGAGGTCATTCTCGATGTCATCAAGGAAGCCGCCACGACGCATGGAGCTGCCGCCGGAAACGATAACTGCCCTCTTACCCTTGAGGTTCTTAACCTCGTGACGAGCGCCCTCGCCAAAATACAGATCGCGTGGATTTGTAAAACGTCCCATAAAACCTCTCCTTAACTATGTGCCGCTTCCCTAAGCGGCTAGCGAAGCCATTCTTCGCAATTACTTCTTCTCAACATTTCTATTCTAGCTCATTTTGGACACCTGACCAAAATGAAAGTGTCATTTTATGCAATATCGTTCAGAATATATACACTCCTTTGACAGGAACCTGACGCCCATCTGGCGAGAAACCCGTCCACTCCAAACGTTTCCGTCTGCCGTTCGCAATCTTCTTACGACGCTCGCGGAGTTGCGCCGCACACCTCAATAACCTGCGATATCATTACGTAAGAGAGAAAGGAATCCTGTGGCGTTTGACCCGGTAAAAGAGGACTACCAGCGGCTTATCCTCCGCTTTGCTCGCACGCAAGTCAGCGACGAGGACAGCATTGCTACGCTGATGAAGGACTTCAACTGGCGATTCTCCAACGACCGCAATTCCCTCCCTCAAACCGACGAAGACCGCGCGTTCAATCTAGTTGCGCAAGCGGCCGAGATTGTTGATTACCGCCTACCGTTTGTCGAAGAATCTCAGGCGCAGGCCCTTATCGAACAGGGAAAACGCCTCCTTAACCAGGCAATTCAGCTTGACCCCAATTGTTTTGATGCCCAGCGCATGCTCCACGCCTCAAATAGCAGGCTTTTTGACGCCTACTACCAGTTCCTTGTGGAGAAGCTCCCCCAGGTTGAGGCCGCGTGCAACCAGAAGGCGCAAGAGTCCTCGCAGGGGCTTCCCGCCGAGCAGGCAGAACTTGCCCAGCGCCTGGCTATCAACCCCTATAAGCGCTGGTTAGCCACGCTTTCTTCTCGCGCGCTTATCTGCGGCCGCAACAAAGACGCCATTGCATATGGCGAGAAACTCCTGGAGCTTGATGCTGCGGACGCAGCCGACGCTCGTTTTACGCTTGCGCTCGCATACGCAAAACTCGAGGACGAAGACGCCCTCGACAACCTCATGGACAAGTACCGCAAGTTGGATCCGCCTCGTGGGGCAGATGACCCGTGGATTTTGCTGGCTCGCCTGGCCATACATTTCAAGAAGCGTGAGTTGGTTGAAGCGGAACACTACCTTGACCTGCTGATTGAGCGCTATCCTGAAGCAACGCTTTGCTGTTTTGTGCAGAAAGATTTACCCGAGGGAGAGTTTTCTCGCCTCAACGTGCTTCCCTACTCCGAGGACGAGCTCATCATTGCCATTGCAGAAGCAACTGTGTTGCTGCAAGAGGGAAATGACCTGATAGGACGCGGTGTTCTTGGTCGTTGGCTTGCAGATCAAGTTAGGGCGAGAGACCCAAAAACCGTTGAGCTGGCAGAAAAAGAACTTCAAATGCAGGCAAATGCCTTGTTCGCTTCTGCCGATTCGTTCCCTGGTGAATCCGGCGGCAGCGTGCCCGACGGCCCAGCTGGCCCCGGCTTCCCTGGCGGCCCGGTCGACCCCGGCTTCCCCGGAGGTCCCGCTGGCCCGCGACCAAGCGGACCGCATATTGATGGGCCAAATAATCCATACTCGGGTGGTGGTGCAGAGTGATTAAGCATTCCGCTAACGATATGGTCAGTGAGCAGGTAGACCGCCTGGTAACCAAGCATGCGCAAGAAAAGAACATCGTATCTGAGGCTGCTCTCTATGAGTTGAAACTTGCGGTAGAAGCTTCGCCTGAAGACTTTATTTCTGACGAAGAAGAAAAGGCTTTTGCTCAATACGTCAATGTCATTGGTAAGTATCAGACTGGAATTACTAAAGAAATTGATTCCGATGCTGACTTCTTCTCAAGCCGCATGGACCTGCTTAACCTTTTGCATAATCAGATGACAAATATTACTGAAAGCCCGGCTCTTTCTGACACAAGCATCAACCTTGAAGCACAGCGAATTCTTGCGCAAATCTCCAACAATCATCCTGCAGCGATCCTCAACGACCTACTTGACCTGCAAAAAGAATTTGACCCCATATTTAGACCAAAACTAGAGCAAGCAAAGCAAAATCACGGCGACGCTTGGAGCTGCGCTGAAGTCCGCCCGCTTTTGCGCCTCTATGCGCAGATTGCCCAGGTAGCAACAGATTGCGCCTGCTTCAAGCTCTCCAAAAAAGCCTGTGAAGACCTCTTGTTTTTCTCGCCAACAGATTTACTGGGTGCGCGTTTTACCTTGGCATATGTTCTTGCTCGCCTGGAAGACGAGGAGGGGCTCCATAAGCTGGACGAGAGCTGTGGATATCAGTCAAATGCTTGGATGCGCCTGGCGTTTACGCTGCTGTTCTTCAAGTTGAATCGCATGCCCGCGGCAAAGCGTGCACTAAAAGGTTTTGTTAACCTCGGCGAGGGAGCGGCTTATGCGCTGCTCAGGCCGTCTTTTGTTGATCTCTACATTCCATGCAGGATCAACTTCACGCCTGACACGTTTACCGAGAATGTTATCGCAGTTCACGAGGCCGAGGCGATTATCGCTGACGTGCCGGAATTTATTTCGTGGGCAGAGTCGGTACCTGGCGTGATTCAAAGCGCACGCGACTACGCGTTTAAGGCCGGACTGGACTGGTGGGAAAACGAAGAATAGATGAAAGCCCAAAATCGCGTCGTTTAGCCCTAGAAATCTGCAACATCTTTGCTATACTTTTTCTTCGCGTCCCCATCGTCTAACGGTTAGGACATCGCCCTTTCAAGGCGGCAATACGGGTTCGATTCCCGTTGGGGGCACCATACGCTATTTGTCATTAAGTTTTTCTTTTATTAGTTTAACTAATCTAGCAGGTGTTTTTATGCCAAGCTTCTTTAAGATTTTTATTGCAGACATACTTTCTTCGACAATATAAAATATAATTGTGATTTGACCCATAGAAATAGGGCCGATTTTTGCGAGAAGGTCAAAAAGCGCCGAAAGTATAACAACTCCCACAATAAGGAGTTTTTTCGTTATCACCGTTCTACTGAAATGTCTTTATCTGCCTACAGAAAAGGATATCGCGATGGACAGGTCAAAAGGGTTTTTTATCACGGTAATTTGCTTCGTATATTTTGTTATTTGCGTCCTGTCAGTGGTTTATTTCTTCTTCTCAAATTTCTCTTTCTTCTCACTTGATTATATTACTCCAGTGAGCTTTCTTGGCACTTTGTTAACAATACCGCAGGCATTATTTCTTATGTCTATTTTCATTCTAATAACTTCACTAATACTGTTGTCTAAAATAAAATCTATGGTTACTTTTTTTAAAAAAGCAACTTACCTATTTGCTGTTTATAATACCTCTGTTGCTTTTTGTGCAGCATTATTTTTATTCATTCCTTGCATCTTTTCCTGTCAAAATGATTATAAACCTGTAGTAAATACTGGAGAAATTTCATTATCCAGAGTTGTTTTACTTGAGGATTTTGATTTTGGAGGAGAAGAAACTCTCCACTTTTATGTTTTACGTTTTCCATTCGGCTTGGGAGAAAGTATAGCAACTATTAGGTTATATAGCGACTCAGTACCAACTAAAGATATTGAGTGGCTACTAGTTCATGAAAATAACCAATACGACATTACAACTACAAACTCAAATGCCGTTGAAACCCTAACAAGAAAAAATTTTTATCCCATACATACAAATCTTATCCGTCTATGAAATCATGAGTTGATGTTATTTCTCAAACTTGCAGAATGAGGTAATGAGATGCTTTCAAAGACTAATCGCCTTGTTCATTTACTAAGAGCGGCCATTTATTTAGCAACTCTCTTTCTGCTGTTCTATGCAAATGAATTCATTTCGTTCATAACATATCCCACTCCAGTGTGTTTTTTAGGAGTACTGTTTTTTAGACACTGGATGGTATGCTTTATTTTAGCGGCTATAGTCATTTTTTTAATCGTGTCGTCTCGCAGCTTTTTTGAGTCTTTAAACTATAGTAGAAAACTTGTACACACCGTTTTACAAACCATTGCGATAATACCTATGTCTGCATCGATTATATATATTCTTTTTACTGGGAGCTTTAACCCTCCAAGTATTAAATGGGTTCAATGTGACACCCCTAATCCTGAGACTCAAATTGCATGTATGACTTTTGCTAATGAATATTCAGATGATGTGTGGTTCTATTCAATGCCATCACTCATTTGCGAGGGAGAAAAAATTGGTGGGATTTATACACCTCCGCAAGAACCTGAAAAATCAGTCCTTTACTGTGACTGGCATGTCACCTGGAATAATGGAATCGGCTATCTTCATGAGGGCTAATTAAATAAAGACTTTCAATATGAAAATTGTCGAGCTCTCAAAAGTTATTCGTCCGTTCTTGGAATGTTAAATCATCAAGCGAGTATACAAAAGACTTCCCGGATTTGATCAGTTGATTTAACAGTTGGCGAGAAGGACCTCTTGTAGACTCTCAACCGATAGTCCAGCACGCGCAAGAATGTTGTGGTGAACATCTGCCTCCAAATACGTATCGGGCATGCCTAAACGTATTACCTGCGGACATGTGCCTGATGCGCTAAGCTGCTCGAGAACGGCGCTGCCAAATCCACCCAAAATGCTGTGCTCTTCAACCGTAATAATCACGTCAGAGTTCTGACAGATTTGCGTCAGAGAAGCGTCAAGTGGCCTGATATTCGACACACCGTAAACCTCGATGTTTGTCTGCGCGGCAGCGGCTTGCTCAGCAGCCACCTGCACTGAGGTAATCTGCCCTGCAGCTCTCTGAGCTGCCTCAACAACTCGGCTGGTTATCGCACCTGTTGTAAGAACGGTCACACGCCTCGGCTGAGTGACGGTCGTGACTTCAGTTGAGGCTTCAGCAGCCGCTGCTTCGGGCGTCGCTGCGCCGTCTGCGACTTCAAATGTCCCCGCCGCACCCACCGCGCAAGCTGACTCAAAGAGCTTTTCGACACCAGACGCATCAAAAACGTAACCATCTGGATGCAGGTTGACGCCATCGCATGAGGTCATACGCACGTAAGCTGGTCGTGGATGCTTTGCAAGCTCCATAAGCGTTGCGGCAAGCTGGGCGTTATCAACCGGATTGAACACGGATAGTCCCGGGATGGTCCTGGTAATCGCAATGTCCTCCACAGCCATGTGAGATGGGCCTGTAGCTGCGGATTCGCAGCCAGCGGCAACACCTACCAGCACCACGGGCGACTTCATCATGCCAAGGTTGACGCGAATCTGA
>JAHACE010000014.1 GCA_018376005.1 Atopobium sp.
CTCACAAGATAAATCTGGCACGTCGTCAAAATCGAGGACCAAGTAATGAAAGCAATCATTGATCGATTTGAAGACAACAATCTTGCCGTGCTTGAACTAAACGATCAGCCAGGCAATATGTTTACCGTTTCTGTTGATGAGCTTCCAAGCAACGCTTGTCAGGGTGACGTTCTTTACTACCAAGACGGCTCATGGACTCTCGCCGAGGAAGAAACCGCTCAGCGACACACCGATATCGACGAGCTGTTCAACTCCCTGCTTGTACATGATGATACGGAATCCGAGTAGCCCCAGATAAAATCTAAAATATGCGATTTTAGAATATTTATAAAACCGCACGTTAATCCATAAATATGCGATTTTCGCATATTTTATAATACACTCATCTACCTGCATAAATAAAAAGACGCCTTATCGAGAAAGACGTCTGTGTAGAGTACTTTTATCCAAGAAAAAGTGTGATATATTACATATAACACCGGCGCGCATCCTCGCTCTGCATAGAGGGAGGACACGCCATCCGTTTTATAGGGCCACGATAGCCGCAGCCATTCTCTTCTCGTCTTCAGCTAGAAGTACTCGCATCGTCCAACCCTATCGACTCCAGCCATTTTTGCACTTCACTAAAAGTATACGTGCCTTTCACTGCCAGCCCTGGTATCACACGAGAAGTACCGCACTCCCTCTTGTACTCCTCAATCATGTTGCCAAATCCTCCACCGCCATGCGTGCAGAACGGAATGACTGTCTTGCCAGTCAAATCCGTTGCCCGTAAGAACGAAAGCACCGGAGGGGCAAATGTTTTTAGCCAGTTAGGCGATCCTATAAAGACAGTATCAAAGTCAGCGATATCTGTATCGTATTGCATCAACGCAGGACAAACGCCCTTTTCTATTTGAGCCCTAACCTCTTTTACCGCCGTGTTATACGAGAAAGAATAGGGGTCTTGAGGCTTCAGCTCCAGCAACTCGGCATCTGTAATCAGCGCAATATTCTCCGCAAGCCTTCTTGTGATGCCGGAATACGAATAGTACACAATCAAAGACTTCATGTAAAAATCTCCACTACCAGCCGAGAAAAACGTGCTGTTGCAGCATTACGTCAAATTATTTGTCACAAGTATAGTTGATGGGATTGCGCGTCCGAATGACTTCTCATAGCAAGCATGTGCTACAGTGAAACAAAAGCACTCTCGCTATCACAATTTATGGGATGACCGGGGTGCTTTTTTGTTTGTGCACATGTAAATCAAATCCATGCTAAACAAAAAGCCGCTCTAAGGCGGCTAATAACAACGGCCAGGAATTGCACCTGAGTCATCTCCAACAAGGGCACTGCTTACTATGCTACGCGTTGTTAAAGTAATTCTACATTCCTTCAATATAATGTCAACAAAATGAGCTATGAACAGCGTTTTCCGTCTAGATCTAAATGAGATAGCCAATCTTTATCGAACATCACCAATCAAAGTGTCACTACGCTAAAACCTAAAGATACCCACGCAAATCCACATCAAGTAGAATCGGGTGGGTATCTTTATTAACTATTATGCCTAATTATAGCCAGAATGTCACTGCGCCAAAACTATCTCTCTGGCTGACCCAAGAGTTACCGGTTTAGTTACCAGTCAGAATGTCACTGCGCCAAAACACATAGACGGAACAATAGCCGACCTATACGTTTAGTTACCAGTCAGAATGTCACTGCGCTAAAACCGCTGGTCAAGCGTTTATGCTCGCAATTACGTTTAGTTACCAGTCAGAATGTCACTGCGCCAAAACGCACGCTCAGGACCAAGCATGGTATTAAAGTTTAGTTACCAGTCAGAATGTCACTGCGCCAAAACCTGCGTGCCATCTGCGTCAGGCTTGGACAAGTTTAGTTACCAGTCAGAATGTCACTGCGCCAAAACATGGTGTTATTTCATTCCAGGGCAAGGACCGTTTAGTTACCAGTCAGAATGTCACTGCGCCAAAACTGTTCAGAAACATCAATCAGCGGTACAAATGTTTAGTTACCAGTCAGAATGTCACTGCGCCAAAACCAGCCTAAAGACGGTAGTCCTATCAAGTCCGTTTAGTTACCAGTCAGAATGTCACTGCGCCAAAACAAAACGACGCTCAACGTTTCAGCGGCGCAAGTTTAGTTACCAGTCAGAATGTCACTGCGCCAAAACCTACCCCCTACCAATTCCCGTACCCTCTAAGTTTAGTTACCAGTCAGAATGTCACTGCGCCAAAACCCAGCTCACCAGCACGAACGCCCGCATTTAGTTTAGTTACCAGTCAGAATGTCACTGCGCCAAAACGAGACAATGACGGGGGCGCTACTAGCCCCCGTTTAGTTACCAGTCAGAATGTCACTGCGCCAAAACCAGTCATTACAAGGAGTTGATGAACAATGCGTTTAGTTACCAGTCAGAATGTCACTGCGCCAAAACATGACTATTATTTGTCGAAAACGTGTTGAAGTTTAGTTACCAGTCAGAATGTCACTGCGCCAAAACAGCGTGGCATTTTGACCGCTAAAACAGATGGTTTAGTTACCAGTCAGAATGTCACTGCGCCAAAACACATCTCCGACCAGCTAGAGAAGCTGGGTGGTTTAGTTACCAGTCAGAATGTCACTGCGCCAAAACTGGTATTGGCATTTATTACTCCAGACATGCGTTTAGTTACCAGTCAGAATGTCACTGCGCCAAAACTCTGCGAGTATTCTCCACATTCCCGCCAAAGTTTAGTTACCAGTCAGAATGTCACTGCGCCAAAACACGGGCGTACCGTCTTTCTCAGCGTATATGGTTTAGTTACCAGTCAGAATGTCACTGCGCCAAAACGGTCAAACCTTAGAAGTGGACTTAATACGGGTTTAGTTACCAGTCAGAATGTCACTGCGCCAAAACAGTCGCTTAGAGTTGCGAAGGGCTTATTCGTTTAGTTACCAGTCAGAATGTCACTGCGCCAAAACCAACGTCCATTACACGAGGTGAATACGAGTGTTTAGTTACCAGTCAGAATGTCACTGCGCCAAAACGATACGCCCTTGTTGAGTCTGACACGCTTGGTTTAGTTACCAGTCAGAATGTCACTGCGCCAAAACCGTTGTCGCAAAATCTTCTCTGCAAGGAGACGTCCATCCCAACTGGATCAGAGATAACATCAGAACAATCAAGCAGGTCAATCGCCTGTTTATTCTCATTTATATTATCCTGGATTGACGTTTCTGTTTCAATAAGAAGGGCCTGTATTCCAAGAAAAATAACTTGATTTGACCACTCAACATATTGTTCTTGAGTAAAAAATTTCTTTAGATTTACGAAAATTACGGCTCCTCCAAAAGAAACGTCAGAAATAAAATTTAGAAATTCTATCTGGTTATCAAAGAACGATCTTCCTGCTTTCTCAGCAGAAAAATGACTCATCTTTAAATATTTTGCCATATCCCATTCTGTTTGTAATTCATAAGATGCATTAAACCCACTTGAAACTTGAAATATCTCTTCATTAATAGTGGAAACAGCATCTATGATTCTTGATCTTCTCTGTTCGTCTAAATTGATCTCTTTAGAAACATATTCTAAAAACTTGTTATTTAATTTTTTATCATCCCATGGCAATGACAGTGGCGAATCTACATAGAGAATATTTTGCTCGGGCTTTATCTCTTTATCTTCATTCCATAGTGAAAAAGACATTTCTCTTGATTCTTCATCTTTCTCTAGTAAAGAATTGCATATCTGTGCAAATAAATGGTTGTTGATAATTTCAAGTACAGATACTTTTTTATCTGATAATTCAATAGATACAGGAATATCTGAAAATACAATTTTCATAGGATAATCAACCTATCTACAGAATCAATGGCATTAGAAGATGGCCCATGTCCGGTTATATTAATAATTGATTCATATTGTTTTTCAGTCACTTTTAATACTTGAATTAACCCTTCTGTCGGTTTTGATTTATTCAATCGTTCAACTGCAAAATCAGCTGATTGTGCAGTTAATACAAGTTTTGAATAGACAGATTCTTGAATCATTAAATAACCATCTTTAAGCAAAGATTTACGAAACAGCCTATATGCCTTTCTTTGTTTACTGGTTTCAACAGGCAAATCAAAGAAGACCAACAACCTCATATACCTAACTCTTTCAGACATAGTTAGCTTAATTCAAAAGAACTAATCTCAGAAACAGATGTCTTCTTATTAAGAGCATTTAGACAATCTTGAACAAATCCACTGATAACTGAACTTAATCTGTATCTTCCATCTTTATAGGGAAGCTCTTCGTTAACAAGATCGCTTAAATGATGTCTCAATTCTTTAGAGAAGTCGCCCTCAAACCTACTCAAAATGGTCTTATCAACTACTGGCCTAAATGGTTCCATAAGATCACAAGCAAAATTAAACTGATTAAACTCACTTCGGTGACATATTCCTGTCTGAGTTAAATAACCTCTTGAAACTATCTCTCTTGCAACAGTCGACATCAGGATGCTATAGCCATAATTTAAAGCTGCATTGAGCGGTGTATCATTATCCCGGCAAAAATCATTTCCAAATAAGGCACTGAAATAATATTTAGCAGCAACCGCTTCCCTATTCGAAGAATCACCAGAACGTACGTCTAATGAATACTGTCGAATTACCTCAGACTCGTCATTCAAATCAACAAGTGATAGCAAATCGGCTTGATGATTGATTTTTTCTTGAACAACCTTTTGCCAAACACGTTTCTTTTGAGGCAAGCTCCAAGATAGCTGTTCAACTATCCTGGAGCTTGTATTATGTGCGCCGTAAAGAGGAAGATACTGTCCTATCGGATTGTGCTTTTCATCAGAAACAACTAAAGCAATTTTGTTTTTAGACAGTTCAGATAACAAGTATGCACTTAGAAAAACTCTCTGGGTACTCAAAACAACAGACGAAATCTCTGACAGATGGATTTTATGGACATCGTCTTCCACCTGAACAATCATATACCCACCTTGGTATGTGCATTTACTTGGAGATTCAATAAGAACTGTTCTAAAGCCCAATACGTCTCCTTCTTTCAAACATTCCAGTAACAGATTGATCAATTACAAAGAATGCGTTTTCCTTTTTATTGATTTCGCTAGAAATGGAAGGGCGCATGCAACCAGAATACTTGGAACCACCAATCATAGAAAGGTTAAGCATGTTTATTTTTCCATTAAAAATCGAAGCAAGACCACAAATAATCTCATAAACTTGCTGATTAGAAAGGTCACAAATGACTTGACGGCTATCTTCTAGCTTCAACTGTTTATATAGCTTTTCTGATTGTTTATACGCTCTTTGAGAAAAACGTTCGAATACTTCCAACATTTCTTCACCAACAGACGAAGAGTTGGAATCATGTTCAATCAAACATAATTGATCTTGTTGCGAAAAGAAAATTGAAGCTGCACTTCGTATTTCCTGCTTGCCCGTAATATAAAATTGTTGACCATTCCATTCAATCTTCTGATACTTATAAATCTGAGGAATGATAATTCCTGTAAATGTTTCTTTTGCTTCTCGACATAAATCAACTGCATAAGTTTCAATTAGATGATAAATATCATCTTTTCTGGTTGCTAACGAAAGCGGGAATGGAGCAAAATTCAAATGCTCACTTTCACCTTTTGATTTATATATAAAGAAGAATGCAGAGTTCTCTCCAGAATATCCACCATATTTTTCTACAGAAAGGTTCTTTTTAGTCTCAATAAGAGTCTTCACTTTACCCTTTGGTGAATATACCGTCTCATCCCAGAATGTACCGCTTGTCATTTCTGGCATACGAGAAATAAAGCAGTCTTTAAAGTCAAATGTTTTCTTTATTTTCTCGACTTCTTCAATTGGGTTCCATTCATCTTTAATTACTTCTCCGGTTTCTAAATCAAAACCAGGCCTTGAGAAGCTAGCAACAAAGAATGGAGTTGTACCAGGTATCCTATGCTGTTTTTGGGCTTCTTCACTCTCTTTTTTAACAAACTTACGCATAAGCTTTGTTAAGCCAACTGGATTAGTAAATGCTTCCGCATATCGGATCAAAAGGAAGCGCCCCATTTCACAAGCTAAGAATGCATCGTGAGCATGGTGATAGTCATTTACTTCGCGGATTTTAGGAAGGTTGTACTTCTCCCTAATTTCATGCGATAGAGATGCTTTGATTGAACAAATTTCAGTATCTGGATACTGACTCTTTAAAAGCATTCGGACAAACTTAACAATCTGACTCGTTTCGACAAGCTGCCTATTAATAAAGCCTTCCATCTGCCTATCAGTAACAACAGAACGAGTAAGGTTTTTATATTTTTTATCACCAATCAACTTAACACGATGAAGTTCATGCCAAAGGTCAGCCATCTTACGTCTAACATCAGCATCCAATAAGAGAGAGTCTCCCTTACGCTGATTTTCATCGGAAAGAACCAGTACTGTATTTTCAAAGCTGTCGTCTTTGATATAAGACTGAGGCAATACATGGTCAATTTGGCAATACGTATTATCTGAAATACGACGAATATCAATCGCTTTTCCAGAGTACATTGATTTGCCATTTTGCATAAAATACAAAGAAAGGCGCTTGCCTAATTGCCCGTCACTATGCTCAGCAAGCTGTTTAAATATATCCGCATTTTTATACTCATCTTTAATTTCAGAAAGCATCTTCTTGATATTCTCATTACGCTTAGAGGTACGCTTTCCTCGTTTTTCTTCATCTTCATCACGAGTAGATTCAATATAAATGTGAGCAGCGGGTTTGCCTGCAATCTTTGCAATTTCCTCGACAATTCTCAGCGCCTGATTGACTGATCTACGAACTGCAGGAGAACCTGGCAAGTCTTCGACTGACTGCTCCTTTGAGAAGTACTTCTCATTATGGGCTTCGATCTCTTTATTAAATTCAAAATTCTTGTTATGAAGAATCTCCATAAGAATCAGTGAGCTGCCCACATGCTCCCCATAGGGATCACCTTCAACCAGAAGGTCCATCACAGACATCTTACGGAAATCAACTTCAGTCTTAATACCTGTAAGCAATTTCTTAGAAAGACGCCCCCATCCCGTAAACCTGTGTCCACAGAATTTCTTAATTTGTTCAGCGGTGAGTACATCACCATACTTCTTGGTGGTTTCTTCCTTAAGAATCTTCTTATCCTCAAAGAGAGTGTTCCATAGGATGAGTTCTTCAATCATCTGCTTTGTCTGATCAGACCACTCATCAGTGCCTAAAAGCTCTTTGAAGAAATGATAGGAGCTGAGTTTAGACTCAAACTTACCCTCACCTTGTCCACCTTTGACGTGTGGAAAAGCCTCACCACGTTGTTTAAGCCAATCTTCCACTTTCTTAAACGAAACTGACTTATATCTTTCAAATAACTCTTCGTAAATCGAAAGTCTATCGTCAGCATCAAAGCGATACCATTTGTCGTTATCCTGTGACCACTTAGCGCCATTTAGCTCATTTAACACACAGAACTTCTCATATAGCAAAGAGCATTTAGGAAGAACGGGTTCACCGTAAAGATACGTGCAGGTACCAGTCATACGCTGAATAAACTCGCGAGCACTTGCACCCTTATCGATAATCTCTTCCCAGTTCCAAGGATAGATTTTTTCTCCCTCTTTGCCTTCCTGACGCTTTGACCAAGCAAAGCGTGGCTTGCCAGAAGCGTCCAGCGCTGCGCTCTTTTGAGTAAGAGGTCCTACATAGTATGGAATTCTGAAAGTCACAAGAGAGTTGAGCTTATGGCGAATCTCGGACAAGAAAGGATAAAACTTTTCTTGAGCATCGATAATTGCATTCATTTCTTCAAGATGAAGCTGGAATGGAATACTTCCGTTGTCACTGGTCTTAAGTCTTCTAAGGAACTTGCCGTTTGCAAACTTTGTCATCATATTTTGATAACGTGGATCTGAAGTAGCAGCTGTTCCCTTAAACAGATTCTCTACTTCTTTTTTGAAGTCATCGTATTTTGCACCTCTGACCTCGTTATATTTTGTATATCCCTTAGCTTTAGATTTATCGTAATCCTTCTGGTAAGGAGCATCGTAATGCTCTCCTCTAAAGAATTCGGAATACTTTGTTGGACAATACTCTTTTACAAGATCTTTTAAAGTTTTAAGGTCTTCTCCGTACTTATTGTACTTTGCAACCATGCTATAAGAGACACTTTTACCATTAGCGTCCTCAATAATATCCATCAAGATATAAGCTGAATATGCTTTCTGAAGTGCCTCATACAAAGCCATTCCCTCATCAGGAACTGACGCAATAAATGCCTCTCTCTGTTCATCATTATCAAAGGAGAAAGCAGATTTTTCAGCCTCTATCTTAAAGATAGTATTGAAATTAGCTTTATAACCTAAGACTGCATTAATAAGTTCTTTTGCAATTTTCTTATCTTCTAAAGTCAGTACTTTTAGAGCCTCATCTTTTTTCTCGGCTCTTGTTAGTGATGAGTCTTCGAATACTTTCCTGAGCTTTTCTGAGTCAACCTCATCGATTTCAAAATCATATGCAGCGTCTGCCCATAAAACCAGAGCATTCAACAACTCTTCAATAGCCTCTGACATGCTTGCATCTTTGGCGCTTAGACTTGGGGTATCCTGATAGAGGAAGTTACCCCTTGTCTTCACAATGTTATGGAATGCTAGGTAAATTAATCTAAGGTCTTCTTGCTGGTCCGACTCAATTAGATGCTTGCGCAAATGATAAATAGTTGGATATGACTTGTAGTACATGCGCTCGGTAAAGTCAGAGCTGTTAAAAAATGGGTATCGATACTCCCTGTGACCTTCTTCACGATCTTCTACCCTAAGCTTTGATTGTCTGAGACGAATAAAAAACTCAGGGTCTACCTTTGTCATCTCTCCATCAAACAGATATTGGAGCAAATCAAGTCTCTGTCTACGACGATCATAACGACGGCGCTGCCCTCTTTTTAGACGAGTCTCTGCTGCTGTATTTGCGCTTGGAAATATTCTGCTTCCCCATGTTGGACGATTCTTAAAATGACAAAGATTACCATTCTCGTCAGTTACCGCCCAACCGACGGAACCGGTACCAATATCCAGTCCAACATTATATGAAGGAATATTTCTAAGATTCATACTTGCGCTCCATTAAAAAGTGTTTTACTATCCAATTGTCTTGATTACCAGTCAGGACGTCACTGCGAGTCAAAATAACGGCAATTGCCTTAAATGCCTTCGGGCGTCATGTAGATGACAATTTTGACTTCACAAAGCCCCTTTATAAGGGGCTTTTTTCTTGACTAGTAGTCAAAAATATTTTAACTTTCGGAAGAAGTTAGAAGTATTTCTTCAATAACAAATCTGTAAACGGTAATATTCTTATCGTAAACGTTAAGATAATCGTTCATAGAAGCTTAAAGCTGAAGATATCTATACTTACTGTTATTGCTAAATGGAATACCAGCTATCGAATGGTTTCTCATGGTAGACATATGCTATATTGAAGCAAAAGCGCCCCGGTTAACACCAATTGGTGATAGCTGCGGCGCTTTTTATTACGCGCGAGTGTAAGTAAATCCGCGCTAACGAAAAAACGAGACCGTTTCCCTCCACTTAGCTGGACGGGCGTATCTCGTTTTTAGTCAGTCTATGTAATCGTTTGCACTTAGTCAAACCAGATCTTTACAACGTCACCGTCTGCAGATGTAATATCCACAAGTGTGCCACTCTCGCCTGTCTTTGCAGCGTCCATAAGCGCATCAAGGTTGATGTTAGAAAGCTGTTCCTGAGTCTCCTGATTAAGATAGCTTCCGCTGACCTGAATTCCCGAATTCAAAACAAATTTTGCCAGACCCAGAGGCACGCACATATCTACAACGTCGCCGTCGTCGGAGACAATGTACACGTGCAGTCCGTGTTTTGCAGAACCGTTGCCAAGGCGAACGCCCTTTTTCTTGCTACCGTCAGCCTCGTCGTTCTTCTCGACTTTGATCATGCTCTTACCAAAAAGCTTGCCAAAGCTGAAACCTGAAGACTGAGTAGCAATGCCCTGGTTGTCCTGCTCGGTAGACTCTTCTACGATCTCTGCGGGCTCGTCAGCTGCAACGGAAATAACCTCGGCAGCGCTCTCCTGGGCAGCAGCGCTCTCTTGGGCAGCAACACTCTCCTGAGCGGAAGCGCTTGCGCCACTCAAAAGCTCGTCAACAGACACACCAAGAAAGCGTGCAAGATCTGGCAACAGCGAGATATCTGGATAGTTAATGTCGTTCTCCCATTTACTCACCGCCTGCGGGCTCACGTTCAGCTCTTTTGCCAGACGCTCCTGCGTTGCAGTTTTAGCCAAACGAAGACGTGCAATACGACGACCAAGGGTCTCAGATGAAGTAGTCATAGTTGCTCCTTTTCTCAACTCATTATTACTGAAATAGCTTGCGGGCCGCTGATTTCACTATGAGTCGTAACAATACGTTCAACAAGAACGCATCAGTTGAGTTGGGTACTAGAAAGGTCTGTCTATGACTGGCGAGAAGAACTGGGTGTTCTGGACCAGTGGCGCACATATTGTTTCTGGTTTTGAGCAGTGCGCTACAGACGGTTTTGTTGGTGTTGACGCAGATGGTGTCGTGTACCTCTTTGATAACAATCAAAACGTCTTTGCTTCAGCCCACGCTTCAGATATTGAGGGAACAGTCGGTAGCTGGAGAGGTACCTGGCTTACCATTGACGACAAGAGATACGCTCTAGAATTTGTGCCTCTTGCAGATAAGATTGCTCCTCGCCTGATTTTTGGAGCCATAAGCAATGTGTTTATGCAAGAACTTCACCACAGAGATCAGGAGAAGGTCCCTCGTGAGCTCCTTGAAGACTTCAAGATTGCATTCGAGAACGCCAAATATAGGCGCTAAAGCAAACTAATTTTTTGAATTATTCATATCCTTGCGAATAAGCTCTTTGATATAGCTTGATCGGTTCTCTTTACCTTCTAAGAACTCTATTAAATCGCTATCACTTGGATATAGATTAAACATAATTGCCTTTACGTTATTCTTCCGATATTTAGCGCTCGCCCTTTTCTGTGCTTCACTAGTAGCCATAATAGACACCTTTCCTACTTAAATAATAAATTTTCCCTATAATAATTTTAAACTTCAGTAGCATTAGCCCATACTAATGACATCTTTAATTTTAAAAATATAATAATTGTAAGATGAAAATTTTTTACACTTCTTTCAATTAGAAATACAATTATCACTTTAAATCAATGAGATTATTTTTATTGGTAAGTATTCTTATTTAAAATTCAAATAGTCATAGTGTTTTACTTTGGTTATCATACGCCCCTCAGATAATATAATTCAAAATTGAACTGTAAGCAACGCATTTGTATCTTGATTACCGTACGATCTCCCAGGTAGTAAAATAGAAGCAACAGCCACCCAGTCATGAACTGCCTCCCATTTCTTATGTCCAAGAAATGGGAGGCAGTTGATTCTCGACCAGTTATTATTGCAACTTATCGAATGCTAGAGCACTATGCCATCACTTTTTGGAAGAATACTTGGACCAATTCTACGCAGAATGGAATGCGAAAAAGTGATAATTAAAGAGTCGAAAAAGCTGAGAATATGATTTCCCAGCTTTTTTGAATGCGATAGAAATAGCAACTAGACTATTTACGAAAGGCCTCAATAATGTAGGTGAAGCCAGTCTCTAAAAATGCAAAGGCAATGACATAAACGACAAAGACACCTGTAGCCACTGGATTGAACAGAATCACTAGACCTAGTAAAAATGTAAGCAAGGCTACCCACGTGGTATTGCTACCAATAATAGGGAAAATCAATCCTAGACGATTGCCTTTAAAGAAAACAATAATGGCTTCTACAATTAACCAAATTCCTACAATGGTCGGAATGACGACCGGCAGGGTCACAAAGCCATAAGCAACGAGGTAAAGAGCTAAGAGAAGACTAACAAACCCATGGAAAAGATAAACAGGTGAGCGAAGCTCTTTTGATGCAGAGAAATAGCCTAAAATATCTGCTATAGAAGAAACCAGTAAACCAAATGCAATCCACCAGCTGTAAGCAACAAGAGTAGCTACTGGGTTTGTAAATAGGAAAAGTCCTAAAAGGACAAAAACAACTCCTGCAAGGAATAGCAGTAAACGATTAGAAAATTTCATTTCATTACCCCTATATAGTATAGTATAGTTTGATAATAAAACTTTTATACTTCTTTTTATAGAAAATGTCAATAAAAATAAATAAACAATTTGGAAGTTTCAGTCTGACTTACAAAAAGAAAAGGAGTTTTCACTCCTTTTCACAGATTGAAGACAAAGTCCTTATAAAAGTGTCTTCCAAAGATTTTAACTTCAATCTGAAGTGAACTGCTCCCATTTCTTGGACACGAGAAATAGGAGGCAGTTCAAAACACACCTAAGTCGGATAATCTGTCAAAAAGACGTATACATGACGCAGAAATTACCACAAACATGCAGATTATCGTCATTAGGTGTGTAAAATGCCCGCAATTGAGCAGATTATCCGACTTAGGTGTGTTCCGTAGATACAGAATTTATCGATAGTTAAATTTCTTATATAAGTCTATTCATGTTTAAGCATATTAGATGAAGTTTATGCATAGA
>JAHACE010000015.1 GCA_018376005.1 Atopobium sp.
TCTTGTTGAGCCAGAGCGCATTGTTATGTTCCGCGTCCCCTGGATTGACGACGCTGGCAACGTTCAGGTTAATCGCGGATACCGCATCGAGTTTAACTCCGCAATTGGACCTTACAAGGGCGGCCTTCGTCTCCATCCAACAGTTAACCTGTCTATCTTGAAGTTCCTTGGCTTTGAGCAAATCTTCAAAAACTCTCTGACCACGCTTCCAATGGGCGGCGGCAAGGGCGGTTCTGACTTCGATCCAAAGGGCAAGTCTGACCGTGAGATTATGGCGTTCTGCCAGTCCTTTATGACTGAGCTTGCTCGCCACATTGGTCCAAACACCGACGTCCCAGCTGGTGACATTGGCACTGGCGCGCGCGAGATTGGCTACATGTTTGGCCAGTACAAGCGCCTCCGCAACGAGTGGACCGGCGTCCTGACCGGCAAAGGCCTCTCCTTCGGCGGCTCCCTTGCTCGCACCGAGGCAACCGGCTACGGCGCGGTTTACTTCCTCACCCACATGCTTGCCGAGAAGAACGATTCGCTCGCGGGCAAAACGGTCTGCATCTCCGGCTCCGGAAACGTCGCTACCTACGCTGCCCAGAAGGCACAGCAGCTGGGAGCAACCGTTGTGACCGTATCTGACTCCTCAGGTTATGTCTATGACCCTGAGGGTATTGACGTTGAGCTGCTGAAAGACGTCAAGGAGGTTCGTCGCGCCCGCATCAAGGAGTACGCCGACGCACGTCCTTCTGCTACTTTCTTCCCAGGCGAGCGTCCTTGGAGTCAGAAGTGTGACATCGCCATGCCATGCGCAACTCAGAACGAGCTCGAGATTGCTGACGTGCAGAAACTTGTTGCTAACGGCACCAAGTACGTCGTTGAGGGCGCTAACATGCCAACCACCCTCGAGGCAACCAATTATCTCATCGAAAACGGCGTCTTCTTTGCACCTGGCAAGGCTGCAAACGCAGGTGGCGTAGCTGTTTCCGGTCTTGAGATGTCCCAGAACGCCGAGCATCTTTCCTGGACGTTTGAAGAGGTGGACTCCAAGCTGCAGGGTATTATGGAGAGCATTTACACTGCTGCTTCTGAGGCCGCAGCAACGTATGGCCACCCCGGTAACCTGGTCTTTGGCGCAAACATCGCCGGCTTCCTCAAGGTTGCAAATGCAATGATGGCGCAGGGTATCTGCTAATTCGTAAAACACATAGCGAGAAACCCGTTGTTGCAGCACGTATTTAAACTAACTACATCGTTGGCTTTAACGTAAGATTTAAAAGGACCTTGGTCTCCCAAGGTCCTTTTTGTTCACGCACTACGCTCTTGAAACAAACTCGTTGCCTTCGATGAAAAAGCGCTTTGGAGCATCAATGTTTTTGCTGATACCTACGCGAGGTGAACGCCCAATTGTTTCTCCTGGTAGCAGGGGAGCAAATTCCAGCACAAGCGGCTCAACTGTCAGGTCATGTCCGTAGAGTCCCTTGTCAATGCCAAGTGCAGCGCACACCTTACCTGGCCCGTTGGTGAGGTCGCGCAGCTTGAGCGGATGCTTGCGAGCACGTTCCGCTTGCTCTTTACCTGCATGTCCTGTATGCGCTTTACCCGCGCGTCCTGCTTCACGGAGCTCGCGCATAGCTGCCGTGCCTTCAAGAGGCTCAACCGCGCGCACCAAGCATCCGCTGCCAAATCCCTCAGGACCACACACCACATTGCAGCAGTGATGCATGCCGTACGAAACGTACACGTAGAGGTGACCCGCGGGTCCAAACATGGCAGCATTGCGCTCGCTAGGACCGCCAAACGCATGACTTGCGGGATCGTCTTGGTCGTACGCCTCGGTCTCCACAATTCTTGCAACTAGTTTGTGTTTCTCGCCATTAAGCGTAATTGTCCTCGTTAGAGTGCATCCCAGAAGCAGCGGTGCGGCCACATCTGAGGGATTCTCTAGAAAATCTGGAAACATGCCATCTCCTTTATTGGTTATGCGCTACAATACTACCAACCTTTAAGGACGGTGCGAGACACCGGCAAGGCCCATAGCGTTGAGTGCGCATGTTCGCTGTTGAGCCTCCACAAGGAGTGCTCTTTTTTTATGGCTCGGCATGCTCCTACGCAGATCGGAGAGTATATGAATCCACTGGCAAGTGCCACCTCGCAGCCTCGCGCGCTGCTTGTTCTCGAAGACGGAACAACCTTCGAGGGGAGGTGCTGTGGTGCTAGCGGAGAGACCTTCGGCGAGATTGTTTTTAACACGTCTATGACCGGCTACCAGGAGATTATCTCCGATCCAAGTTACGCTGGCCAGATTGTCACACTGACCTATCCGCAGGTAGGCAACTACGGCATCGATCCTGCGGTCATGCAGCGAGACGTTTTGCACCTGCGTGGTTTTGTCGTCCACGACATGTGCTACGAGCCAAGCAACTGGACATCCAAGCAGAGCCTTCCAGAGTTTCTGCAGGAAAACGGCGTCGTTGCCATCGAGGGCATCGATACCCGTGCGCTGACCATGCACCTGCGCGACTTTGGTGCACAGAAGGCGGCTATCTCCACCGAGGACCTGGATCCTGCCCACCTGCTCGCGCGCGTCCAGGCATCGCCTAACATCTCCGAGCACAACTTTGTCCCCGACGTCTCCGTCGATGCACCTCACGTTGTCCCTGCTACGTCTAAGAAGCGCTTCAACGTTGTCGCATACGACTGTGGCGAGAAGAACGGCATTCTCCAGGGTCTTGCAGCAAATGGCTGCGAGGTCACGGTCGTACCGTGGAACACACCTGCTGAGGACGCCTTGGCCTACAACCCAGACGGCATCTTCTTCTCCAACGGCCCTGGTGACCCAGAACAGGTTGACGCTACGCAGGAGGCCGCTCGCGGCGTTCTGGGCAAGGTTCCCGTCTTTGGTATCTGCCTGGGCAACCAGATGCTCTCTATTGTTGCTGGCGCAGATATCGAGAAACTCAAATTTGGACACCATGGCGGCAACGAACCAGTTATGAATCTTCTGACCGGCAAGGTTGAGATTACTGCCCAAAACCACAACTATGGCCTGGTATTCCCGAGCCTGGGCAAGCTCATTGCAGAGGAGTCTGGTGGAATCTCCGAGCACTTTGACAACCTCTGCGAGTGGTCCGCAAGGCGTATTGCCCCTGTTGTACAGACAAAGGAGTTTGGCCGTGTCAGGCTCACACACGTCAACCTTAACGACGGCACTCCAGAGGGCATTCAATTCCTAGATATTCCAGCCTTTTCCGTCCAGTATCACCCTGAGGCAAGCCCAGGACCTCACGATTCATCTTACTTGTTCAAGGCGTTTGCTCGTTTGATGGAGGGACAGTCTGACTATCTTGCCATCGACGTTCGTGAGGGGAGGCGCTTCTAATGCCAAAGCGTACTGATATTAAGAAGATCCTGGTCATCGGCTCTGGCCCAATTGTTATTGGTCAGGCCTGCGAGTTTGACTATTCCGGCACTCAAGCATGCCGCGCCCTTCGTAAAGAGGGTTTTGAGGTTGTTCTGGTTAACTCAAATCCAGCAACCATCATGACCGATCCAGAAACTGCAGATAGAACCTACGTTGAGCCAATCACCGTTGAGTCGGTGACCCGCGTCATTGAGCGCGAGCGTCCTGACGCGCTTCTGCCAAACATGGGCGGCCAGACCGCCCTGAACTGTACTATCAGTCTTGGTGAGGCTGGCGTTCTTGACAAGTACAACATCGAGGTCATCGGCTGCAACCTGGAGTCCATTCGTACCGGTGAGGACCGTGAGCTCTTCAGCGAGGCAGTCCAGGACATTGGCCTGGAGGTTGCTCGTGCAGACATCGCTCACTCTATGGAAGACGCCCAGCGCATTGTTGCTGAGCTGGGATATCCTGTGGTTATTCGTCCAAGCTTCACCCTTGGCGGTGCAGGTGGCGGCATTGCACACACCCCAGAAGAGCTCGTAGAGATTGTTGAGCAGGGCCTTCTGCTTTCTCCAGAGCACGAGGTGCTGGTAGAGGAGTCCATTGAGGGCTGGAAAGAGATTGAGATGGAGGTCATGCGCGATACCGCAGGTAACGGTATTGTTGTTTGCTCTATCGAGAACCTCGATCCAATGGGCGTCCACACCGGAGACTCCATCACCGTTGCGCCAGCTCAGACGCTTACCGATGAAGAGCTCCAGAATCTCCGCGACTACTCCATCGCTATTCTCGAGCGTGTAGGTGTTGCTTGCGGTGGCTCTAACGTTCAGTTTGCGGTCAATCCAACTAACGGCCGCGTCATCGTCATTGAGATGAACCCTCGCGTTAGCCGCTCTTCCGCGTTGGCTTCCAAGGCAACTGGCTTCCCCATTGCAAAGATGGCTGCGCTGCTCTCTGTTGGCTACACGCTGGATGAGATCACCAACGACATCACCAAGGCAACTCCAGCTGCCTTTGAGCCTTCCATCGACTACTGCGTGGTCAAGGTTCCTCGCTTTGCCTTCGTCAAGTTCAAGGGCACCAGCCGCGTTCTGACTACCCGCATGAAGTCAGTTGGCGAGGTTATGGCTATGGGCAGAACCTTTGAGGAGGCCCTGCAGAAGGCGCTTCGTTCCCTGGAGCAAGATCGCGCTGGTCTGGGTGCAGACGGCCACGATGTCTTTGACGAGAAAAACTTTGATGAGCTGGTCAGCAAGCCAACACCAGAGCGTATTTTCTACGTTGCTGAGGCTCTGCGCAGAAACTGGAGCGTTGAGCGCATCCACGATATGACTGGTATTGATCCATGGTACCTGCATCGTATGGCAGGCATCATCAACGCCGAGAAACGCATCAAAGAGCTGGGACTTTCCGGTCTCACCACCGATAACATGCTTGCTGCCAAACAGCTGGGCTTCTCGGATGAGCAGCTCGCACACCTTACCGGTACCAAGACAGACGTTGTCCGTGCTGTGAGAGAAGTGTTGGGTGTTCGCCCACAGGTTAAGACAGTTGATACCTGCGCAGGTGAGTTTGGTGCAACCACGCAGTACCACTACGTCACCTACGAGAAGGGCAACGCCACAGAGTACGTTGAGGCAGAAAAGCCACGCGTTATGATTCTCTCCGCAGGTCCTAACCGTATTGGTCAGGGCATTGAGTTTGACTACTGCTGCGTTCATGCTGCATACGCCCTTCGCGAGCAGGGCTATGAGACGGTCATGGTCAACTGCAACCCTGAGACAGTCTCTACAGACTATGACACCTCTGATCGCCTGTATTTCCAGCCTCTGACCTTCGAAGACGTCATGGATGTCATTGAGTTTGAGAAGCCAGAAGGCGTCATTGTTACCCTTGGCGGCCAGACGCCAATCAAGCTTGCACGCGCCCTCAAGGACGCTGGTGTTCCTATCATGGGCACTCAGCCAGAGGCAATTGATCTGGCAGAGGACCGCGATCGCTTCGCAGCCCTTCTGGATCGCCTCAACATTGCCTGCCCTCCATCGGCAGTTGCTTCTACTATGGACGAGGCTCGCGACGCCGCACGCCGCATTGGCTACCCATTGATTGTCCGCCCAAGCTACGTTCTTGGTGGTCGCGGTATGGCCATTGTCTACGACGATTCCGACCTGGTCACCTACATGGAGTCTGCTACACACGTCACGCCAGACCGTCCTGTCTACCTGGACGCCTTCCTTGAGGATGCCATTGAGCTGGACGTTGATGCTCTCTGCGACACCGAGGAGTGCTATGTGGGCTCCGTCCTGGAGCACATTGAGGAATGCGGTATTCACTCTGGCGACTCCGCTTGCTGCTGGCCGCCCTTCTCGCTTTCTGAAAAGATTGTTGACCAGATTAGGGCCATCACCAAAAAGCTGGCGCTTGCCTGCGGTATCCGAGGCCTGCTGAACATCCAGTACGCCGTCCGCGACGAGCACGTCTTTGTCATCGAGCTCAATCCTCGCGCTTCTAGAACCGTGCCTTTCTCGTCAAAGGCAACAGGCGTCTCCCTGGCTAAGTACGCATCTCGTATCATGGCTGGCGAGAAGATCAGTGAGCTCAGAGCACAAGGCCTGCTTCCAGACGAGAATCGCACCGTCGATTACTACGCGGTCAAAGAGGCGGTTATGCCTTGGTCTAGATTCCCTGGTGCTGACTCAATCCTTGGTCCAGAGATGAAGTCTACCGGCGAGGTCATGGGCATTGCCCGCACCTTCCCAGCAGCGTACGCAAAGACTCGTGAGGCAGTTGAGAACAAGCTACCTGAGCAGGGCTCCGTCTTCATCAGTGTGTGTGACCGCGATAAGCGCGCCATTGCTCCAGTTGCTATGGCTTTGGAAAACCTTGGCTATGGCATCTACACCACGGGCGGTACCGCAAAAACGCTGCGTGCGGCTGGAATTGACTGCACCACCGTCAACCGCATTTCCGATGGTCATCCAAATGTTGTTGACCTGATGCGCGATAAGACCGTCAGCTTCATCATCAATACGCCTCATGGTCACGAGGCTCATAGCGACGGCACTAAGATGCGCGCAGAAGCTGTCAGCCAGGGTATTACCTGCGTCACCGCAATGTCTGCTGCTACCGCTCTTATTCAGGCACTTGCTGCGGCAAGAAAGAGTGAGCCCGAGACCTTTGCACTACAAGATCTTTAAAACGTGCTGGGAGAATGAGCTTTTCACTTGAACAAGACCGGTCTTGAAAAAGGCCGGTCTTTTTTCGTGAGGGAAGTGTTTAGAATACGAAGTTCTCCTAGTGAAGAGCGCAAAAGTTTGTTATTATTGCAAGGCTGCATAAATATGCGGGCGTGGCGGAACTGGCAGACGCGCTAGATTTAGGTTCTAGTGGACTAAGTCCGTGGGGGTTCGATTCCCTCCGCCCGCACCATGCAGAAATTTGGTTAAGAGCTGGTACGCCAGCATTTTTTACGAGACACTGGAGGAACGTTGAACATCACCGTTACCGCAGATAAGCCAGTTGACGAGAAACTCACCGTCAAGGTTACAGTTCCTGCTGCAGAGGTAGACGCTGCCATTAAGCAGGCTTACAAGGACATTGCAAACAAGTATTCCTTCCAGGGTTTCCGCAAGGGCCGCGCACCTCGTCCTGTCATTGATGGCATTGTTGGCCGCGAGGCAGTCCTTGCTCAGGCAACCAACGATCTTCTCGGAGCAGCAGAGCCACAGCTTCTTGAGGAGCTTGACCTTGTTCCTGTTGGCCGTGGTGATTATAACCAGGATGCAGACCTTCCTGTTGAGGGCCAGGATTACTCCTATGAGGTAGTCTTCAACGTTCGTCCTGAGGCTAAGCTTGACTCTTACGATGCTCCTGCAATCAACATGCCTCCAAATGAGGCAACTGAGGCTGAGGTTGATCACCAGATTAAGCAGCTTCTTTCTTACCAGGCTAAGTTTGAGAACACCAAGGAGAAGCGCGCTGTCAAAGAGGGCGACACCATTGGTGTAGACATTAAGAACATTGAGGGCGCTGCTCACATGGAGGGCGAGGACCGCGTTCTTACCCTTAACGGCACCCAGGCTCCAAAGGAGCTTGAGGAGGCACTCATCGGCATGAAGCCAGGTGAGGAGAAAGAGGTCAAGTGGACTCACAGCCACACTCACGGCGATGAGGTTCACTCCCACGACTACGATATCAACGTCAAGGTTGTTGCTCACAAGAAGTCCGTCACTCCAGAGCTGACTGACGAGCTTGCAAAGAACACCTTTGGTTATGACACTGTCGAGAAACTCCGTGAGGCTGTTAAGTCTGAGATTGAGTCCGACAAGAAGAACTCTCTTCCAACTCTTAAAGAGGACCGTGTTGTAGAGGCTGTAGGCAAGCGTCTTCAGCTTGAGGAGGTTCCAGAGGAGTACAAGAACGAGGTCTTCAACGAGATTGCTCAGGAGTTCCTGAATGGTCTTCAGCAGCAGGGCATGAGCCTTGATATGTTCTTGGCTGCACGCGGTATCAAGACCGATGACTTCATCTCTGATCTTCGTGTTCAGGCTGAAGAGCGCGCACGTCAGTCCCTGGCTCTTGACGCAGTAGCTGCAGAGCTCAAGCTTGAGGCAACTGAAGATGACATCCGTGCAGAGTTTGAGCGTGCTGGTGTTCCTAACGTTGAGTCTGCAATTGAGGAGTGGCGCAAGGCTGGCCGTCTTCCTGCAATTCGCGAGTCCATCCGTCGCTCTAAGGCTCTTGATTGGCTGCGCGACAACGCAACCGTCACCGTTGTCGACGAGATTGCTGAGGCTGCTAAGGAAGAGCAGAAGGCAGAGAAGAAGCCTGCTAAGAAGGCTCCTGCTAAGAAGAAGGCAGCTAAGAAGGACGAGGACGCAGAGAAGGACGCTGAGTAGTCCGCAACTGGTTGGGTTTCTCGCCAGAAAGACTGCGCCAAAAGTTGCAGTTACTTTGAATTTTTCATACCCCGGGTTAGAGACATGCTTCCCGGGGTATGTTTCTAAGGAAAGACCTTTGAAGGAGGATTATGCATTATCCAACAAACATTCCAACCATTCCGTATGTTATTGAGCAGACTCCTCGTGGTGAGCGTAGCTATGACATCTACTCCAGACTGCTCAATGATCGTATTGTTTTCTTGGGTGAGCCGGTAACGCGCGATTCTGCAAATCTTGTTATTGCGCAGCTTTTGCACCTTGAGAGCCAGGACCCAGACAAGGATATTTCTCTCTACATTGACTCTCCTGGTGGAGACGTTTATGCAGGCCTGGGCATTCTTGACACCATGAACTTCATCAAGCCAGATGTTTCTACCATCTGCGTTGGTATGGCAGCATCAATGGGCGCTGTTCTTCTTGCAGCCGGTGCAAAGGGTAAGCGTCTCGCGCTTCCTAACTCTATGGTTATGATTCACCAGCCATCCAGTGGCGTTCAGGGTCAGCAGACCGATATCCAGATTATTGCAGATGAGACAAAGTGGATTCGCCAGCACCTCAATGAGTTGCTTTCGGATTATACTGGACAGCCTATCGAGAAGGTCAATGTAGACACCGAGCGCGATAATTATCTTCGTGCACAAGAGGCTTGTGACTACGGCCTGGTAGACCGCGTTATCTCTTCTCGTAACGATCAATAATTGTACTTGTATTGAGGGTTTAAGTTATGGCTAAAGACCAGGACTTCTCGCCTTTTGGCGGATTAGATGAGATGCACTGTTCTTTCTGCGGAAAGAGTAGGTCGCAGGTAAATAAGCTTATTCAGGGTCCTGGTGGAGTCTGCATTTGTGATGAGTGCGTCTCTACCTGCTCAGATATGATTGATGAGTCCCTTGGCTTTGATGAAGAGTCAGAGATTGAGACTCACTCTGATGAACCTGTTATCAAAGACCTGCCAACTCCGCATGAGATTTACGATGAGCTGTCTCAGTACGTAATGGGTCAAGAAGACGCTAAGCGTGCTATGTCGGTTGCGGTGTATAACCACTATCGTCGTATTCTTTCGGGCAACGATGAGCCTCAGGAGGGCCAGGAGGATGTTGAGATTGCAAAGTCCAACATCTTGCTGCTGGGTCCAACTGGTACTGGTAAAACCTTGCTTGCTCAGACACTTGCTCGTTTTCTTGAGGTTCCGTTTGCTATTGCTGACGCAACAACTCTTACCGAAGCTGGCTACGTTGGTGAAGATGTCGAGAATATCCTGCTTAAGCTCATTACTGCTGCTGATGGCGATGTTGAGCGCGCTCAGGTGGGCATTGTCTACATCGATGAGATTGATAAGATTGCTCGCAAGGCAGGAGGCCGCAAGCACCCTCAACAGGAGCTTATTCATATTGATACCACCAATATCTTGTTTATCTGTGGTGGCGCTTTTGTTGGTTTGGATAAGATTGTTGCTGATCGTATTGGTAAAAAGGGAATTGGCTTTAACTCTGACGTTGCTCAGAATGTCAAAGAGGGTGAGTCCGAGCTCATTGCCAAGGTAATGCCTCAGGACCTGCACAGGTTTGGCATGATTCCAGAGCTTTTGGGCCGTATTCCTGTTATCACTTCTACTCGTGAGCTTGGTGAAGAAGATCTGATGAGCATTCTCACAGATCCAAAGAATGCTCTTACCAAGCAGTACAAGCGCATGTTTGAGCTTGAGGGCGTAGATTTGGAGTTTACTGAGGATTCGCTCAGAGAGATTGCCAAGAAGGCCTTGGCTCGCGGTACTGGTGCTCGTGGTCTTCGTGCAATCTGCGAGTCTACGTTGCAAGAGACCATGTTTGATTTGCCATCAGATTTGGATATCACTAAGGTTGTGGTTACTCCAGAAAGTGTTGGCGGAGAAAACGCTCCAGAAATCATCAGGGGCAAAAAGAAATAACTCGTATAGCAATAAAAAAGGAGGTCGAAAGACCTCCTTTTGCGTTATAGGTTGCCGCCACCAAGTTTGTTGTATGACGTAATAACTCTGGTACGTGTTTTGGTACCTGGTGGAAAAACGGTATCAAACAAAGGCATGATGCCACGGAAAAGAACGCCACTTTGCACGCGGTGAGAAAGACCTTTTACCGTGCGTCTTGACTCTTCAAGCTGAGAGCGAAGCTCCTCAAGGTAAGGGGAGCGACGCGCATAGAACCAGAAAAGACCTGCAAGATCTGAGTTTGGATAAAGCCAAGGTCTGTTGTCTGGTCCTGCAAAATGCGCAATGCAGATATTCTTACGAGCTTCTTCGTATTCTTCTCGCACGTCTTTTGGTGCTTGAGCAACAATGTGATCGCGGCGAAGGAATTGCCAGTCTACCAGGTAATTCCATTTCATATTAATACGGAGATAGTGGCCGTTTACAAACCTGTTAAGAACATCTTGATCAAGCCAGCGCCATGCGCGCATGGTTGAGACCTTCAGAAACTCTTCAGGAGAAATCTGCTTTCTAATCTCTTCTAGGTTCATCAAAATGACGCCAGCCTGGAAGTAATCGTGAGGATCATCCATACCCAGCTCATTTTTGAGGTAGGGGCCAACTGTGGCGTCATAGCCATCAATCTGACCAATGGTATCGGCGTCGCGTGTTGCGCCTACCAAGTATCCTGTGACGTCTATATCGTAGAGCTCTGCAATATCGGTATTAACTACCAGGTCAGAGTCAAGGTAGATAGCTTTATTGACGTTGGGAAGCAATGAGGGAGCAAGTAGCCTGTAGTAAGTTTCTGGTCTAAAGTGACCATGATGAGGAAGCTCAATATCACCAAGGGCAGCGTCAACATCTAAGAAGCCAACATGGACGTTATCAACAAGCTGAGCCTGACGAGTAAGCGTAATCATGCTGGTAGGAGTGAGGTCACGAGTCAAAACAATGATATCGTAACGACGTTCTGGATTGACATTCTCAATGATGGATTGAATTGCTACAGATAAATACGGCACAAAGTTATCGCTGCAGGCAAAAACAAGCACAACGTCATTAAGAGTAAGTCCCAGCTCATCGGATGAGCTTGCAAGCATTGCTCCAGAAAGCTGTGCCCTGCCTGTTCCAACAAGGCGCTGTGTGGGTATTTTACGTAATCTTCTCATACGTAAGACTTTAACACTTAGACGCCAAAAACGCCTGCTGCGTTTGTCATTACTTCGGTTTGCACAGAGTATCCACGGGCCTCGCTAAGACCGCTAAGCGCGCGTTTCAGGCTATCCACAATGTCCGCAGCGTCAATATCTGTGTGATTACTGGAGGGAAGGTCAGTCTCGGTAAGAAGCTTATCTTGTGGATACACCTTAGCGTATTCACGGCCACGCTTGGTCTTAAGGCTCATCTCGCCAACAGAGAACCAACAGCCAAGCTTAATAGCCCTTTGGAGCTCTTCTGAGCTACCGCTAAACCAATGGATGATAGGAACACACTCTTGAGCGGCTCCTGTCTGTTCAAGAATGTCTAGCACCGCATTAACGCTTCTAACGGTGTGCATCGAGAGCACTCGTGGCTGGTCGTTGCGTGAAAGCTCTGCTGCACGTGCGCAAATCTTTGTAAAGGCCTTAACCTGCAAATCTTGCAACCCATCAACACAATAGCGAGAAGAAAAATCTAGTCCAATCTCGCCAATGTAAGGCGTCTGCTCCATTAGTTCTATCAGGAGCTCTATATCTTTTTGAGTAACGCGACCGTCAGAGATGTACCAGGGATGTGCTCCTAGTCCCACGCGGATGTTGGCTTGCGTAAGCTGAGGAGCAAGTTCTAGGTAGTCCTGAGGAGTAACACCACAGGCAAAGAAACCTAATCCGGCGTCATGGGAACTTCTCGCTACATTGAGTGGAGTGTCCATAAGGTTGGCATGGACGTGCGCATCAAAGTATGTGAGGTTACTCATGATCAAGCCCTGAAAGATGCAGAATGACGTCTGAGGCAATCATCTGACCCATAATAGGAGGGTAGTAGGACATAGTTCCTAGCTTGGCAGATTTGCCCGTTGCGCCCTCTGGTGCAAAAACTGGTCGCGCTGGCTCAGGGGAGTAGAGAACACGGAAGTCGGCAAGTCCACGCTTCTTGGACTCTTTTCTCATTACTCTTGCAAGAGCATCAGTATGCGTTTTTGAAAGCGTAGTAATTTCCAGGAGTTCTGGATGGATTTTATTGCCGCCGCCCATGCTAGAGATAAGGTAGATGTCGTTTTTCTGACACCATGCCACAACAGCCAATTTGGCAGAAATGGTATCGATGGCATCAACCACAACATCTGGTTTTGGAAGAGCAGAAAGCTGCTCGTCAACGTTGTCTTTAAGCAAAAAAGCGTCAAGGGTGACCACGTGAGCGTCTGGATTAATGTCCAGAATCATCTCTTTGGTAACGTCAACTTTTCTTTTTCCAATGGTGCTCACATAGGCAATAGCCTGTCTATTAAGGTTGGATGCTTCTACTGCATCAGCATCCACTAAAACAAAGGAACCTACACCGCCTCTGGCCAGCGCCTGAACACAGTTTGAACCAACGCCACCAAGCCCTAAGACCATAACGCAGGAATTTTGAATTTGTCCAAGGCGGTCT
>JAHACE010000016.1 GCA_018376005.1 Atopobium sp.
GCAGCATGCAATAACGGGGGACGTTTGTGATTAAGCTTGTTTTATCTGATATGGACAATACGCTGGTACCCTTTGGGAACAGACGCGTGTCGGACTTTACACGCAAGGCAATCCATACGCTCCTTGAAGAAACAGATATCGCTTTTGGTCCTTGTACCGGCCGAGATTACGTTGAGCTGATGCGTCTTTTCAGCCTCGACGAGGCGTGCATGCAAACAGGAGTCATGTCTACAGGCAAGCGCGTGCTGTACAAAGGCAAGACCATCTCGCTCTCCATCTTCGATCACAAAACGTTGCAGGGTGTCGCAGATGCTCTTGCTGACGAGAAGAACATGTTCTTGGTCTGCTATCCAGAGAAGACTAATCTCTTTAACCCGGCATATGTTGTCGGTCCGCTGGACAAAGACATTCTCGCCGATTACGAGCGCAAACTGGTGTTTGTCTCGGGCATTGTTGATCAAGTCCCGGACGACGTCGATTTTGTCGCCGCAACAATTGCGTGCCCAGGCACGGAGGAGGACATGGAGCGCTGTCGCCAAAAGGTGGCCGCAGCTTGTCCAGACGTTTACACCATGTCGGTTGTCCCTCAGTGGTTTGACGTGCTTCCCAAGGGTGTGTCCAAGCTGACCGGCTTTGAAACGCTCCTGGAAAGAACGGGCATTTCTCCAGAAGAGGTGCTTGTTTTTGGAGATGGCGAGAATGACGTTGAGATTTTAAGTAAAGTTCCGCACTCGGTGGCGGTGGCAAACGCAATTCCAGAGGTCAAGCAGGTAGCAAGGCACCACGTTGGCGCATCTGCAGATGACGGTGTTGCGCACGCCCTGCTAGAGCTGGTACGCGCAACAAAAGCAGGGGAGACTCCCCGTTTTATGATGGAGAACTAGCATGATTAGACTCATTGCATCGGACATGGACGGTACGCTGCTGGACCAAAATTCCGAGGTTCCGCCAGAGACATTTGAGCTCATCGAAGAGCTGTATAAGCGCGGCGTTCACTTTGTCGCAAGCTCCGGTCGTCGTTACGATACGCTGCGCTGGTTGTTTGAAGCGGTCGCAGACAAGATTGACTACGTGGCCTCCCTTGGCACGCAGGTCTATGTAGAGAACGAGGTCATCGACCGCGAGGTTTTCTCGTCAGCTTCTATTCGTAAGCTGTTTGAGTTGACGTCCGAGTTTGACTGCATTCACCTGGTTGTTTATGACCGCACGCATACGTATTTGCTGGATGATCAGAGTTCGTTTGTGCGTGAGCTGGATAAAGACCTGCCAAACGCCGAGCGCGTGTTTGACCCACCTTCACCTGACGTCAGCATCATTAAGGCTGCTATTTGCTGCGATTCCAGGGCTCGATCCATGGACATGGCTATGATTCTTGAGCGCGAGATGGGCGACAGACTTTCGTTCATGCCTTCTGGTGAGACGTGGATTGACGTGGTTCCTCGTGGCGTGAATAAGGCTACGGGACTTGAGCAGATCCGCAGGTACTATGGTATTTCTCGCGATGAGATTGCCGTCTTTGGCGATTCCATGAACGACTACGCTATGCTGCGTTATGCGGGCACTGCGTACGTTATGGACAACGCTCGCTACGCACTCAAGACAATTGCCTCCAAGGTCATTGCGCCTAACACCGAGCAGGGTGTCCAGAAAGAAATGCGCCGTATTCTGGAAGAGCTGGCGTAAGGGCTTGGCGCCGTTTACCAAATTGTTCAGCATGACCATTTGGCGATAATTTCATACCGTTAGCCCCGTTCCTTTCTAAGTTTGATGGACTTATTTCGAGAGTCGAAATAAGGTAGTACAGACAGAAATGGAGAGGAGGGGACACGTATGTCGATTGCCAGCACTAAAGATATTGCATATTCCAATAAACGTGCCGTTATTAAAGCATTGTGCGAGAAAAACGCTCTGTCTCGTGTTGAATTGGCTCGTGAATTATCTCTTTCTCCTAGTACCGTTACTACTATTGTTCAAGATTTGCTTCAGTCAAAAATGGTTGAAGAAAGCTCAGAGCGCGTAGTAACCGCTGGTAGATCAAAGACGCTTCTGCAACTTGCTCCAGAGTTTGGTCTCTTGGGACTTGTTCGGGTTTCTCGCCAGAGTCAGGAACTTGTGCTCGTTGACATGGCTCTTAACGAGTACGCTCGCACCACGCTGTCAGAAGAGGCTCCTTCGGGAGAAACTCTACTTGAAGGTATTAAAACTGCTCTTACAAGGCTTATTGTTGACGGCGCAATTCTTAAGGGAATTGGAGTTCTGCTTGAGGGCGATGTACTTGAATCAGAGCTTTCCGTCATGTATTCAACGGGTCATGATTCGGCAACAATTTCCCTGGTACAAGCGTTAGAGAGTGCCTTCAGGGTAGTGGTGAAGCAATTTGAGCAGAGTGACTTTGCTCTTTCTCAAGTAGAGGGCTCAAACACTATTGAGGATGTTTCTTCATACTTGCATCTTTCATTTGGAACTCGAGTTGTAGCTCAAGTTGTCAGCAATAACACCCCTCTTCCCATGAAAGAAGGATTAAACGCAGACGTTACTCAGCAACTTGTGAGCGCAGACGGTCTGCAACTTGATAAGTTAATGAACCTTATCAGCACGGTTCAGAGCCTATTTTCTCTTGATGCCGTGGTTGTGTCTGTGCCCGAAGAAGAAATTTCTACCTCTTTGGTTAAGGAAGATACGCTAAATAAGGCGCTGTCTACTCCTGCATTTTTGGTGCAAAAATTTGCTCAGTTTGAAGCATTTCCAAAGCTAATCGTAACAAGAATGACTTCAAGAAACTTATTAATAGATGCTGTTTCTGCTCTAAGGTTTGCTTGTCTTTGTCCAGAAACTGTCCAGCTTTGGAAACGGGCGCTTGTTTCTGGTTGGCGTCCAGTAAGTTCTGCGTAAGTAAGCGGTAAGAAGCCCGTAGGGAAGTAGTACGCTATGAGCCACGCTGGAACAAAGGTGTTTCTCGACTTTGTCTGCTCATCAAAGTCGTCAACATGATGCTGAGGCATCTATAGAAGTACGTGTAGGTTGTTTGAAGGAGAGATAGCTGCACTTGCTATCAAACAATGTGTTCCTAAGGAGGAAACATGGTTCAGGGTATTTTGATCCTCTTGGTCTTTGTGGCTGTAGCTGCATTGATGATGACTAAGAAGATCCCAACTCTGCTTGCCCTGCCACTGATGGCCATTTTGATTTGTGTCATCGCAGGCGTTCCAATGTTTGGAAAAGACGGCGACGGAAAAGAAATTGGCTGGCTGACATCAGTATTTGAGGCTGGCACCGTCCGCATGGGCGCCGCAATCATGGCTGTTATTTTTGGCGCATGGTTGGGTCAGCTTATGAACAAGACTGGTGTTACCGAGACAATTATCAAGAAAAGTGCAGAGCTTGGTGGCGATAAGCCCCTGGTAATCACCTTGATTATGTCTATTGCAGTAGCTGTCCTCTTTACTACACTTTCTGGCTTGGGATCCATCATCATGGTTGGCTCAATCGTCCTGCCAATTTTGATTTCTGTTGGTGTTCCCGCAGCTAGTGCAGCATGTATCTTCTTGATGTCATTTACCACTGGTCTGGCACTCAATATTGCCAACTGGACAACCTTCGCAAAGCTTTTCAACCTAGACATTGCTCAGGTTCAGGGCTTTGAGGTTTATCTTGCTGTTGCAACTGGTATTGCAACTTTGATCATGATTGTTGTTGAGTTCAAGCGTAATGGTATTAAGTTTGCCTTCAGCGCTCCAGTTGCTGAGCAGAGCAACTCCAAGCAGCTCACCGGTGTTGCTGGTGGTCTTGCAATGTTGACTCCACTGATTCCTATTGTGCTTGTTGCTTTCTTGAAGGTTCCTGTTACCCCAGCATTTACCGTTGGTATTCTGTGGTGCCTGCTGTTTACCTCCAAGAGCTTTAGCAAGGCAATGAACCTTCTTGCAAAGACTTGCTATGACGGCGTAACCGACGCTGGTCCTGCAATTATCCTGATGGTTGGCATTGGTATCCTTTACCTTGCAGTTACCAACCCAACGGTTAAGGCAGTTCTTAACCCATTCCTGCTTGGCATCATGCCACAGAACCTTATTGCATACATCGTCTTCTTTGCGGTCCTCTCGCCATTGGCTCTGTATCGTGGACCTATGAACATGTTTGGTCTTGGTTCTGGCATCGCAGCTCTTATCATTGGCCTGAACACCTTGAATCCTCTTGCTGTCATGGGCGCATTCCTGGCTGCAGAGCGCATCCAGGCAGGTGGCGACCCAACCAACACTCAGAACGTTTGGACTGCAAACTTCTGCGAGGTTGACGTCAACACCGTTACTCGTAAGATGCTCCCTTACCTCTGGGCAGTTTCCATCTTTGGTGTAATTCTGTCTGGTGTTCTGTACTTCTAAGTTCTGACCTTGGGGCGAGAAGACCCTCTTGTTGTGGTCTTCTCGCCTCGTTTTATCTTTGCAGCTGATGGATTGCTGTAAATCTAGGAGGAAACGTGAAAGTTCGTATTGGAATCGACGTTGGCGGAACATTTACTGATGCTGTTGCCATCGACAATGATACGTACGAAATTATCGGCACGGTTAAAACACCTACTACGCACACCGCTGAAGCAGGTGTTGCAGCAGGTATTGTGCAGGTGCTTCATGGTGTTATGGAGCAGCACAACATTAAGCCTGAAGATGTTGTCTTTATTGCTCACGGTACCACCCAAGCAACAAACGCCCTGCTTGAGGGCGATGTTGCACAGGTTGGTATCGTAACGCTTGGTAGTGGTCTTCAGGGAGCCAAGAGCAAGAGTGACACCAATGTTGGCGATATTGAACTCGCTGCCGGTAAATTCCTGCGTACCAAAAATGCTTTTGTAGACACCTCTTCTGATGTTGAAGCTGGCATTAAGAGCGCAATTGAGCAGCTTTTCTCGGATGGTTCAACTTCTTATGTTGCCGCTGAGGCATTTAGTGTAGACGATCCAACTAACGAGAATGCTGTTATTGCAGAGTGCTCTGATAGAGAACTTCCTGCTACGGCTACAAATGACATTTCTAAGCTTTACGGCCTGGCTATTCGTACTCGTACAGCAGTTGTTAACGCTTCCATCATGCCAAAGATGCTTGAAGCTGCAAACATGACTGACAAGAGTATTCGCGAGGCAGGCATTGAGTCACCACTTATGGTTATGCGCTGCGACGGCGGTGTTATGACTGTTGATGAGGTCCGTCATCGTCCAATCCTAACCATTCTTTCTGGTCCTGCAGCTGGTGTAGCTGGCGCTTTGATGTATGAGAAGCTTACCGACGGCCTATTCTTTGAGGTTGGTGGCACTTCTACCGATATTTCTTGCGTTAAAGACGGCAAGGTTATGGTCAAATACGCAGAAGTTGGTGGCCACAAGACGTACCTCTCGTCACTAGATGTGAGAACCGTTGGTATTGGTGGCGGTTCTATGGTGCAGATTTCTGATGGTAAGGCCGTTGACGTGGGACCTCGTTCTGCTCACATTGCTAACTTGGATTACGAGGTATACACCGACGCAGAAAAAATTGTGAATCCACGCCTGGTTGCTGTTCGTCCTATGGATGGAGATCCTGAGTACGCAGCTATTGAGTGTGATGGTGGTCTTCGTGTCTGTTTGACCATGGCTGGCGCTGCAAATATTGCAGGCTTTGTTCCTGAGGGGGATTATGCGCGCGGCTCTGTTGAAGCTGCTCGTGCGGCGTGGGCTCCTCTTGCAGAGAATATGGGCATGAGTGTTGAGGAAGCAGCAGCTCAGGTCCTTGCTTTTGCCGCAAAGAAGAACGGTGCTGTAGCAGAACAGCTTATGAAAGACTACGGCATGGACCCTCGCACAACCGTTTACGTTGGCGGTGGCGGTGGAGCTTCTACGGTAGTGCCACACTTGGCAAAGACCATGGGTCATACGTTCCGCATTGCTAAGAATGCTCCTGTTATCTCAACTATTGGCGTTGCTCTTGCTATGGTCCGTGACATGGTTGAGCGCAGTGTTACCAACCCAACCGACGATGACATTGTCAGTGTCAGGCGTGAGGCAGAAGCTCGTGCTATTAAGATGGGTGCAGCTCCTGGAACTGTTGAGGTTACTGTTGAGGTTGATACCCAGCGCCACGTTGTCCGCGCGATTGCTGTTGGTGCCACTGAGCTGCGTAGTAAAGACGTTAATGCTACACGTCTGAGTGCAGACGAGCTTAAAAAACTTGTAGTAGAGAACCTTGGTGAGGGTGCAGATAACGTTTCCGAGGTTGCTCACTCTTCTGAGCTCTTTGCTTACACTGCAACCACTACAGAAAAGAAGCTCTTTGGTCTTCTCACCAAGAAACGCACAGCTCTTCGTCTTATTGATTCCGAGGGTGTTATTAGACTTCAGCGTCCTAATGCCGACGTACTCCAAGAGACCATTAGTTCTTGGCGCAAGGGAGTAACAGCCCTGGTAGAGGACTTGACCGTATACAACGACGGTGGAGCCAATCTGCCAAACGTCTATGTGGTAGTTGGCAAGCGCATTATCGATCTGTCTGGAATGACTTCTCTTGAGCAGATTTTGAGCCTTGCAGCAGTGGAGTTGGGCGGTTATCCGTCTGACGAGCCTGTTATCATCGCTGCTACACTTCGTTTAGGCGATTAAACTCACATGCAGAGCGCAGATCACACTTTGGCGAGAAAATCGGTGAACCTTGAAGCAGAGTCTACTGTTGGCTCTGCTTCAAGGTTTCCGTTTCCAACTCGTGAGCTTGCACGTAAAGAGCTCTCGTGGGATCGCTTTGCTACTCGAATTCCTGAAGAGGATAAAGAGCGCGTGATTGATTTGGCTTGGTCAAAGGGTGAGCGCGCTGCGCATATGGTGTTTGAGGAGTCAAACGGTCAAAGTGATTTCTTTAAAATCTGCAAAGATGCAGGCATGACAATTATCAAAAAAGATATTGATTGTGTGTATGGAAACCAGCGTTATTTCAGCGATTATGTTTCTGGTACAAAAGAAATCACACTCTATGAGCAGTCATGCGCGTTGTGGGCAAAACAAAATCAACTTGAGCCGCATGAAGCTCAAAACCTCATTCTGATGCATGAGTTTTTTCATGTCTTGGAGACGACGCGACTTGGATTAACCAGCAAAGAATATACCGTTCCACTTATTACTATTGGTCCTTGTAAGCTGGGAAAAACAGGCATTCATGCACTATCTGAAATTGCCGCGCATGCGTTTACCAATACTTACTACGAATTGCTACATAACATTTCTGGCACAGGAGGAAACAATGAATCATAAAGAGATTACCTGGAACAACCTACAGATTCCTGTTGTTGGAAGCTTTGATGTGGTCATTATTGGCGGCGGCGTTTCTGGATCTGCTTGTGGAATTCGCTGCGTCAACGAGGGTCTCTCTACACTTATTGTGGACAAGTCAAATCTGCTTGGGGGCTCTGCTACACGAGCGCTTGTGTGCCCTATGATGCCGTCATATGTGCGCCATCTGCCAGTTCTTTCTACCATCGAGCAGCAGCTCTTGGCTTCAGGTGACGCTACGCGTGACGATTACACTACCATGATCTGGTTTGCTCCTGAGCGTTTGGGAGAAGTGTATGAGCAGCTCTACACCACTAAAGGTGGACAAATCCTCTATGACACGTCTCTCGTAGCTGCGGTTCTATCTGATGCCGGTGACGAGAAAACCATCACACATGTTATTCTCGCCTCAACAGAAGGTTTAATCGCAGTAGCTGCTCAAACATGGATTGACGCATCGGGCGACGCGGTTTTATCCCGAGCCGCTGGTGTTCCAGTTGCAGCTGGTGATGAGGACGGCATAAATCAGGTCTGCAGCCTGCGTTTTACTATGGGCGGAATTGATGTTGAGCGCTATAGGGAGTACGTGCTCTCACTTGATGATCACTTCTCGCCATTGGTTGAAGGATATTTCTTTGAGTCCGCGATGGTAGCGGGTAAGAATTTTAAGCTGGAGCCAAAGTTTCGCGAGGGAATTGAAGCAGGTATTCTTGAAGAAGAGGACTTGCGCTATTACCAGATTTTCTCGCTTCCTGGAAAACCAGGTTGCATGGCGCTGAACTGTCCACATATTGCAAGCATGCGTACAAACACCTCGGGAGCGGCGCGTTCTAATGCAACAGTTGAGGCGCATGCGCGCATTCGTCGACTGGTAACGTTCTTACAGCGTATGATGCCTGGATTTGAACAAAGCTACCTTATGGAGCAAGCTTCGCTGTTGGGTGTCCGTGAGAGCTGGCGTGTTGAAGGTCAGACAATGCTTACCGAGGAAGATTACGTCAACCAGGCTCGATTTGACGACGGTCTTGTTCGCGGCGATTGGTACATTGACGTTCACTCCAATAAGGGTGGACTCTTCCACAAAAACACCTACGAGCAGGGTGACTATTACGAGATTCCATTCCGGTCGATGGTCACCAAACACATCAATAACCTGGGCGTTATTGGACGTTGCATCTCTACGACGTTTTTGATGCAGGCAAGTGTTCGCATTATCCCAACAGTCACTGATATGGGAGATGCTATGGGCACGGCATGTGCTCTGGCAAAACAGACGTCAACACCACTCGCTCAGCTAGATGGCGTGGCGGTCCGTGCTGAAGTTGAACAAATGAAACCTGTGAATTCATAATTGCTGTTTAAGAATTGTGGAAGCTGTGATAAACTTCTACAGTCACGGGCGATTGGCGCAGCGGCTAGCGCAGGTGCTTTACACGCACAAGGCCGGGAGTTCAAATCTCTCATCGCCCACCATGGAACCTCACGCGACGCCTTTGGGTGTCGCGTTTTTTCTTAGGAGTGTAATGGATAACCAGGTAGAGACCGCCACGGAGCGTGCGCGCTCGTTACACACGCGTCCTTTGCACCGCTACCGTCGAAGAGGGCGTTCCTGCATGGCGACGCAGTTCTCGCGCGGGTTGGGTCACGGCTGAATATGCCATGTTACCTGCGTCAACCAACCGCCGCACCAAACGAGAGCGCGCCAACCGCAAGGGTCGCTCCATGGAGATTGAGCGCCTGATCGGCCGCTCTCTACGCTCCGTTGTTGACCTCAATCGCTTGGGCGAGTACACCATCACGCTGGACTGCGACGTACTTCAGGCAGACGGCGGCACCAGAACCGCCAGCATCACGGGCGCATGGGTGGCACTCCACGACGCACTCTACTCACTTGTCGAGAAGGACATTCTCCCCAGACTTCCTCTTACAGGCCAGGTAGCTGCGATTTCTATGGGATATGTGAATGGCAAGCCGCTGCTGGACCTTGACTATCCCGAGGATTCTCACGCTGACATTGACATGAACCTTGTCGGAACAGAAACTGGACAGATAATTGAAGTACAAGGAACAGGCGAGGGAGGTCCGTTTGATCGCGAGCAACTCAACCAGCTGCTCGATCTTGGTCAGGCAGGCATCGCTCACCTTGTTGACCTGCAAAATCAAGTGACTGGATTTAGGGAGTAACCATGAGTCAAAATAGTGATAATCAGGGTTCTAACGCTGTGACCTTTGATCCAAATACAACCGTGGTAGTTGCAACGGGCAACGCTCACAAACTTGTTGAGATTGAAGCTATCCTCTCTAAGGTAATGCCTGGTATAAGCTTTGTAGCGCTTGGTCAGCTGGGCGATTTTCCTGATCCAGAGGAGAACGGCCAGACGTTCCGTGACAACGCTCTGATTAAGGCAATGGCTGCGCTTGACGAGGTAGATTGTGTAGCAGCTATTGCGGACGACTCCGGCATTTGCGTTGACGCTCTGGACGGAGCACCTGGAATCTATTCTGCTCGTTATGCTGGCGAGCATGGCAATGATGCTGCAAACAATCAGAAGCTTTTGACTGAGCTTGCTGACGTTGCCGATGAGGACCGCACTGCTCGCTTCCACTCCACCGTTGCTCTGGTCTATAGAGACGGGTCTGTGCTGGTAGGAGAGGGTGACTGTGAGGGCGTTATTGGCCACGAGCCAAAGGGTCACAACGGCTTTGGCTACGACCCACTCTTCTGGCCAGAGGATGCTCCAGGCAAGACCATGGCAGAGCTTGAGCCTGACGAGAAGAACGCTATATCGCATCGTTTCCATGCTCTGCAGAATCTTTCCAACCAGATTCAGGGATAGACACGGCGTAGGTTTCGCGTCAGATTTGCGTCAGGGTCATGTCAGGTTTGCGTCAGATTTCTGACAGATAACTGCCGCTATGTCAGACTCACGTCAGAATCACGACAGATTCCTGACAGAAAACTACCGCCGCGTTAGATTTGCGTCGGCTTCACATCAGAAACACGTCAGAATCGCAACAGAATAGCGACAGAAACACGCCATATAACAGGTCAAAACCGGTCAGCGAGATATTTGTTCTTCTCGCCGACCGGTTACTTTTTTGCTTGCTTCAAATAAATTATTCTGAAGCCAAATTGCGTCCTTGGTCTGGCAACTGGTTCAACGCCAATTGGCACCTATGCTCAGCTCGCTGATTGGTGCAAGAGGGGAGACCTGGACTTTTCGCAGGTTTCTACGTATAACCTTGACGAGTACCGCGGTCTTTCTCACGACGATCCTCAGAGCTATCACTATTTCATGCGCAAAAACCTCTTTGACCTGGTAAATATTGATCTTGAGAACACTCATGTGCCCGACGGCTCTAATCCTGACGTCGAGGCAGCTTGCGCCGAGTACGATAGGCTTGTTGCTAAAGCCGGCTATCCTGACCTGCAGCTTCTTGGTATTGGTCACAACGGTCACATTGGCTTCAACGAGCCCGACGACCATTTCTCCAAGGGTACGCACTGCGTTGACCTCACCGAGAGCACCATTCAGGCAAACAGCCGACTGTTCGAGCGCATGGAGGACGTCCCTCGTCAGGCTTACACCATGGGCACGCAGACCATCATGTTCGCGCGCAGCATTCTGATTGTGGCTAGCGGTGAGGACAAGGCTAAGGCTGTTTACGACATGTGCTTTGGCAACGTTTCGCCTCAGTGCCCAGCCTCTATCCTGCAGCTTCACACTAACTGCACCGTTATTGCTGATGAGGCCGCCCTCTCGCTCTGCCCAGCTAAGTAAGGTCTGGTCGGTCCAAAAAGCATCCAAAAGGTATCCAAAGGGCATCTTGAAGGCTCTTTAAAAGCTTTAAATAGCATCTGCCGAGAAAACAAAACTCCCATTCAGGTGAATGGGAGTTTTTTTCTTGCAGTTTATGATATGTAAGCGTTGTATGTGCACGTTTAGTGGCGCTCCGCAAGTGCGCATTTATTGGAGCTCCGAAAAATATTAATAGTCCTTGAAGTAACGACTGAGAGCAAAAAGGACCTGGTAGTTAAGGCCAAGCACATAGTCGCCGTTATTGGTATGAACCGTGCGAAGCGTAAACTCAAGATTGTCACCAATCGTGATTTTATCGCCATCTTTTTTGCCAACACGAGACATATCACCAGTTGAAAGTGGGAAAACTCTACCGGCTGGATTGACCGAAGTAACAAAGAATATAAAAGGCTCGACGGCGTTTTCACCAGGGTTAATGTGCAACTGTTTGAAAAT
>JAHACE010000017.1 GCA_018376005.1 Atopobium sp.
CCTGAAGAAAGTCCATCAAGGCCGTCGATAAGGTTGATGATGTTGGCGTAAGCAACCAGGTAAATGACGGTTGCTGGGTAGGCGAGCCATCCAAGATCCACAAAGCCGTACGCGGAAAACGGATCAACAACGTTACCGATAATCAGGCCGCCCGCAGCCGCGATGCTTGCTGCAATTATCTGACCAGCGAGTTTCTGAATAGGCTTGAGAGAAAAAATGTCGTCGAGCAAGCCGGTCAAGAAAATTACCGCAAATGCAGCGCCAACAATCCAGAAGTTGACGTTGAGATAATAGCGAGAAGAAAGGGTGATTTCTGCATGTCCAATAATTGCTTCAACGCCATAACGCACCAGCATAGCAACGGCTAACCCAAAGAAAATTGCAACGCCGCCCATGCGAGGAATAGGTTTTTTATTGACTCGACGTGCAGAGGGTTTATCGACAACTCCAAGTTTCCAAGCTAGTTGACGAACGGCAGGGGTAATCAGAGCTGAACCAAGACCAGCTGAGAGGAAAACACAAAACATGGTTACCCAGAGGTTCAAGCCGCTTACCCTTCAATAAAAAACAGTATTTAACTGCTAAAATCCATACCATTTAATTGTGCTGCTCATTAAAAAACAAGTCAAGACTTTAATCTTTTTATAATCTCTTTATAGTAAGAATTGTCCTTTTCCCGCGGTCAAAACTGGGTGAACCGACAAGTTTTTTCAGGGAGCCTAATCTCGTGTTCAGTACAGGCATCCTTCGTTGTTAAGGAAGCTGGAACGCTCGAGCGCGGCGCCCACCTTATGAAGGTGGGTTCATAGATGACTGCGGGGAAGGATATTTTTGTGCCTAGGCAGTCTGTGTTTAAATTGTGATGGCTCGCGGAAGAGTCGCGACGGCTCACGGAAGAGCGCTGACAGTCCGCGGAAGAGCCGCAATGGTCCGTGGAAGCGTTGCGCGCCTCCTCGCAAGCCTACAGCCGCTCATTCCGCCCGCATAATCATTGACATACCTGCCCCTGATTGCCACAATAAGTACCGCAACGGGGATATAGCTCAGTTGGGAGAGCGCTGCCTTCGCAAGGCAGAGGCCGAGGGTTCGAATCCCTTTATCTCCACCATGACTTTGACGCGCGCAGAGACCCTGCGCGTTTTTTATACCACCATCTGCCTGGGCAGATACGACGGGAGGCGAGAAACCCTTGGGTAGTGCACCATCACCTCATACCCTTACGTTTTCTGCCTACGACGTCTGTGAACTCTGCCCAAGGCGTTGCCATGCTCAAAGAAACGCCGGTAAAGCAGGTCTTTGTGGAGCTTCAAGCACCATTCGTGTGGCTCGTTCTGCGCTGCACTTTTGGGAAGAGCCTCCTATTTCGGGTGAGGCTGGATCGGGCGCTATCTTTTTCACAGGTTGCCCGCTCAGATGCGTATTCTGCCAGAATCACCAGATCTCGCAAGAAGGTTTTGGCAAGCCAGTCACAACTGGGCGACTTGCCGAGATGATGCTTGAACTGCAGGCTCAGGGTGCGCTCAACATCAACCTTGTAACTCCCTTGCACTTCTCGCCACACATAATTGAAGCAGTGACGCTGGCAAAAGAAGCGGGACTTACGCTTCCAATTGTGTGCAATACCTCGGGATATGAGTTGCCAGAGGTGGTGCAGAAAGTTTCGAGCGTCATTGATATTTGGCTGACAGACGTCAAGTACGCAGACCCTGCGCTAGCAAAAGAGCTTTCGTACGCAGCAGATTATCCAGAGATGTCTATGGCGGCACTTGAGGTTATGCATGACTCGGTGATGAGTCGTGGCGGGCGCAAGCTGGATGATGACGGTCGCATGTTGCAGGGCATCATTGTGCGTCACCTGGTCATGCCCACGCACGCGGACGATTCCTGCGAGGTACTCAACCGCGTCTGGAATCTTTGTCATAATGATGTAGACGTATCAATCATGAATCAGTACACGCCTAATGAGCGCATGCGTGCAGCTGGCGGTCCGCTTTCTGGAACGCTTTCTGACGAGGAGTACGAGTTGGTGCTCTGTCATGCGGATGACCTGGGCTTTGAGAACCTGTGGTGGCAGGAGGGTGGAACCGTCTCCGAGAGTTTTGTGCCAGCCTTTGACGCAACAGGCGTTGAGGGTCCCGCGCTCAAGCTCCGTTCGGCTCACAGCAACGCCACCGACGCTGCAGCCCACACCATCACCAGCATTCCCGATACGCAAACCGAGGAGTAACCATGTCTGTCGAGAAACCCGAAGAGCTCCAAACCACCCCAGCGCCACAGGCGGCTGCGCTCACGGACGCGGAGCGCGCCGAGCTCGAGGCTCTTCGCGCAGAGAAAGAGCGCAGGGAGCTTGAGGCTCTTCGCGCAGAGAAAGAGCGCGCTGAGCTTGAGGCGCTTCGTGCCGAGAAGACCCGTGCAGTCCAAGCAGAAGCTCAAGAGCAAGCAGAAGCAGCCGCCGCTGAAGACGCTCAGCTTGTTGCAGCTCAGCAGCGTGCCGCACGTCAAGCGGCTCAGCTGGAGGCCGCGCAAATTCGTCGTATTCAGGAGCAGCGCGCAAAAGGCCGCGCCCTCATGGAGCCAGATGAAGACGACGAAGACATCAAAATGCCTCTGGGACAAAAAATTGTTATTGGAACTGTGGTAATTCTTGCAGTTATCTTTGTTGTAAGCCAATTTATTTTGTAGGACTGCTACTCTAGATATATCGTCTCACCGTCAGTTTTTGACCAATCGAAAAGAGCAACTATGTCACTCACTGATCGTACCAAACCCTCAGACGTTAGCCTTAATACAGACTTGTATGAGCTCACGATGGCTCAAGGTTATTGGGAAGCCGGTCTTGTTGATGCAGAGGCATGCTTTACCGCATTCTTTCGCGAGAACCCCTTTAATGGTGGATTTGCAATTTCTTGTGGAACTGGTCAAATTGCTGACTTAGTTGAGAATTTTATCTTTGAAGATGACGATATTGACTACCTGGCAAGCATTAACTCTCCTGGTGGCGGTCGTCTCTTTAAGCCAGCGTTCCTTGAGTTTTTGCGTAACCACAAGCTCAATGTAACCATTGACGCAATCCCAGAGGGAGAGCTGGTTTTCCCACGTGAGCCTATGGTCCGCGTTGAGGGCTCCATTGTTGATTGCCAGCTCATTGAGACCGCCCTGCTTAACCTGGTCAACTTCCAGACTTTGGCAGCAACTAAGTGTGCTCGCGTTATCAAGGCTGCTCAGGGCAATCCCGTCTCTGACTTTGGCCTGCGTCGTGCGCAGGGTCCAGACGGCGGTCTGGCAGTTGCTCGTGCTTCCTATATTGCTGGTGCTTCCAGCACTTCAAATGTCCTTGCTGGCAAAATCTACGGCATTCCTGTCTTTGGTACCCATGCACACTCTTGGGTAATGTCGTTTGACTCAGAGCTTGATGCCTTCAGAGCATTTGCAAAGTCCAGTCCAACTAACTGCTCACTTCTGCTTGATACCTATGATGTTCACGAAGGCATCAAGAACGCCATCATTGTGGCAAAAGAGATGGAGGAGCGCGGCGAGCGCTTGAATGCTGTTCGTATTGACTCCGGAGACCTTGCGCGCCTTTCTAAGGAAGCGCGTAAAGCCTTTGATGAGGCTGGTCTTCCTTACATCAAGATTTCTGTTTCGAATGATCTTGACGAGTACACCATCCAGTCGCTCTTTGCTCAGGGAGCACCTATTGATGCCTTTGGTGTTGGCACTAAGCTTGCTACCTGCGATCCTCAGCCTTCGCTTGGCGGCGTCTATAAGCTGACCGCTCGTCGTCAGTCTGCTTCTGAGCCTTGGACTCCTGTTATCAAGCTGTCCGAGATGGCCTACAAGCGCACTGTTCCTGGCATTCAGCATATCCGCCGCTTCTACGATGCAAACGGCTGTCCTGCCGGCGACATGATTTTTGACCCAGATTACCTGGTCACCAAGAATCCAGAGTCTAAGGCAACCGTGGTGGATATCATTGATCCATATTCCACTCACAAGCTTGAAGGAACTTCTCGCGAACTGATGGTAAGGCTGGTAGAAGGAGGCAAGCGCGTAGGGGAGAGCGAGTCCATTGAGGTTGCTCGCGACCGCTGCCATGCTGCGCTTATGCACCTGGATGCGGCATACACGCGCTTCCTGAACCCTCAGATTTATCCTGTAGGCCTTGAGCGCGGTTTGGCCAATTTGCGTCACGAACTTGCCGCACAACATCAGGTAAAATCTTCCGAGGAAACCGAGTAGTCTTTTAGGAACTACGCAATTAATTACGTAATTACGCTGCACACGTGCGCTGAATTTAAAGGAGAACCATGCGCGAGAAGATCGAGGAACTTGTACGTCAAGCCTTGGCAGATGCCCAGGCTGCGGGTGAGTTGCCTGAATTCCAGATTGATGACGTGGGACTTGAGCGCCCACAGGACTCATCAAATGGTGACTGGTCTTCTACGGTTGCTATGCGTTCTGCAAAGCTGGCACATAAGGCTCCTCGCGATATTGCAGCAGCTCTTGTGGCTCATATTTCTGCAGATGCTCAGATTGAGCGCGTTGAAGTTGCAGGTCCTGGCTTTGTAAACTTCTACCTGTCTACCGCTGCGGGTAATGAGATCTTTAACACCGTTCGCGAGCAGGGCGCCGATTTTGGTCGTTCTGCCTTTGGTGCTGGCCAGAAGGTCCAGGTGGAGTACGTTTCTGCAAACCCCGTTGGCCCTCTGCACATTGGTCATGGCCGTTGGGCGGCGCTTGGAGATTCTCTAAGCCGCATTCTTGCCTTCGCAGGCTATGAGGTTGAGCGCGAGTACTACGTCAACGATCATGGCTCTCAGATGGACGTCTTTGGTCACTCCATCTCTAAGCGCTACCTGCAGCTTATTGACATCATGCAGAAGCGCGACATTGACGCTGATGCGGCTGCGCAGGTGCTTGCAGAAGATCGCAATGCTTACGTTGCAGATGAAGACGATGCTCATCCAGAGGAGCATCCGTTTACTGACGAGTTCATTAATTCTCTTGGCGGCAACGCATACGCTGGAGATTACATTGTTGACCTGGGACTTTTCTTCCTCAAAAATGATGGAGAAGTCTGGGCAGACAAGTCCGAAGATGAGCGCATGGCAGAGTTCCGTGAGCGCGGCTACAAGATGATGCTTGAGTCCATCAGAAACACCTGCCACAACGCTCGCGCCGACTTTGACGTGTGGTTCTCTGAGCGTTCTCTCTACGTTAAGGATGACCAGGGTAAAGACGCTGTTGATCGTGCGCTTGATGCTCTGGATAAGCTTGGCTACCTGTATCGTTCTGATGAGGGAGCACTGTTCTTCCGCTCCACTGATTTTGGTGACGATAAAGACCGTGTACTCATCAAAACAAATGGCGAGTATACCTATTTTGCTTCCGACGTTGCATACCACTGGAACAAGTTCCAGCGTGTCGACCACGTTATTGATATTTGGGGAGCAGATCACCACGGCTATATCCAGCGTGTTCGCTCTGCTGCAACAGCTCTTGGTTACCCAACCCAGTTTGAGGTTTTGCTTGGTCAGCTGGTCAATCTGCTTAGAAACGGCGTTGCCGTCAGGATGTCTAAGCGCAAAGGAACTGGTATCCACTTTGACGAGCTTCTCGCTGAGGTTGGTGTTGATGCAACGCGCTACACCCTTGTTTCAAAGTCTTCCAACCAGATGATTGACTTTGATATTGAGCAGGTAAAGCGTCAGGACAGCTCTAATCCTGTGTATTACGTTCAGTATGCTCACGCTCGTATTTGTTCTATTTTGCGCCGCGCAGCTGGCGTTGACCTTGATGAGGCAAAGGCACTTGGTATGGACGCTGTTGCAGATAAGGCTATTGGCTCTGAGGTTGATCTTGGGCTGCTCTCTGAAGATGCCGAGCAGGCTCTTGCTCGTAAACTCTTTGAGTTCCCAGGTCTTGTTGAGGGTTGTGCTCGCGATAGGGCACCATTCCGCATTACGCACTACATTGAAGAGCTTGCTGGCCAGTTCCACGCATTCTATACCGTTTGCCAGGTACTTCCTTCTGAAGGACGCCCACTGGACGCAGAGCTTTCTAAGGCTCGTCTTGCTGCGTGTGATGCAACTCGTCGCGTACTTGCAATTGCTCTTGATTTGATTGGTGTTTCTGCTCCTGAGGCAATGTAAACGATAGATAACTATGTTGTTTTGTCATGATACCGTGCAAGTATTGAATACCTGCACGGTATCTTTAGTGAATTTCTCCAGATAATTTACACATTTCTCCGTTATGTAAAAAATTTTTTAATGTATAAAAGAGATAATAAAATTAATATTTATTACTTAAATTTTATATTGCAGCATATAAAAGCCTATTTTGATGTCATATAAGCACCATTTTCTAACATATTTTTGACTAACTATTGTTTTGTCCCCACGTTAACACGTGTTTTTTAGGGGTATACTCATTATGCGAGCAAATAGTAAATGGTTCGGGCATAAGAGTGGAGGTCTCTATGGAACTTCGCGAGTACATGTCCATTCGCAGGTCTTACAACTTGGTTAGAAGAGTGGTGCCTGCTAACAGACGACTCACGTTTGAAGAGTTTGCTATTTTGTGTCGCCTCAATGTGAAGGGTGCTCCTGTTAAGACTTCAGAAATTGCCGAGTATCAGAGTGCTCTTCGTCCTACGATTACTCATCGTACCTCGCACCTGGCAAGGCTTGGTTTCATCAAGAGAGATGAAGGCGCCATTGATCGACGCAACGTAGTATGTATCATCACAGAAAAGGGTGTAGAAGCAGTTGAGGAGCTGTCCAAGCTCACTTGTGCTCGTATTGCACCCGGCCAGGCGCTTTCACGTACTTCGTTTGAGCGTATCGTCATGTATGTTGACGCTATGGGAGCTCTGTATTGCAGGGCAGCAGATATGGTCCTTCTTGCAATTCTAGATTCTCCTAAAGACGCTCTTTCAATTACAGAGATTGTTGACGCGCTTGGTCTTTTGCAGCCAACGGTTTCTATGTCTCTTACTGCTTTGGCAGAAAGTGGCCTGGTACAGCGCAAACATGACGATGCTCTTTCAAGAAGAGTAACTATGGTTGAGCTCACGCCTCAAGGCAAGACATATATCAAAGAAATCGTTCAGCAAATTGAAGATATTATTGTTAAAAGAAAGAGCCGTACAGCTGTTTAAATGATTTATGCAGATTAAAGAAATCTAGAAGATGGGTTTCTCGAGGTTTAAGGGTTAGTGGTTATAAATCCCCATTTGCCCGTTTTATGGTGAATTTTATTTATTTTTTCATCATAAGGCGGGCATTTTCGTGGTATATTCCTTTTGGATTTGCACCTATTTGATTTTGTTTGTTATCCCTTCATCATATTTCTCACGTATTTTTACAGATTATTTTGATGAGCAAACAGAGAGGTTTGTACATGTCGGACGAAACATCTTCGGTCCAAAATGATTCTTTAAATGATGTAGAAAATACTCCAGCACCACGTAGACGTGGTAGACCTCGTAAGAGTGAAAATAGTAATTCAGAAAATTCAACTTCAGAAAATACCAATTCTGAGGCAGCTGAAGAAAAGGCCTCTAATTCATCTGCTGCAAAGCGTCGTCGTGGTCGTCCAACTAAAAAAGAGACCGAGGCTCGTCGTGCAGTAGAGGCAGTTATGGCTGAGGCTTTAAATGCAGCTGGCATTGCAGAGCCTCCTAAACGTCGCCGTGGCCGTCCAAGCAAAGAGGAGATGGAGGAGCGTGCTTTACAGGAGCAGACTCTTGAGGCTCTTCAGGCAGAGGTCCTGGCTCAGGTCCAGGCAAGTGGCAAAGTTTCTTCTGACGTTGTAGATACTGATCGCCTTACCAAGATTGTTCAGGACGCAACTCAGCCTTCTGCGGAGGTAACCCCGGTTCCTGCCTTCACTAAAGCAGAGGCAGAGGGTGCAGTTGGCCAGAATGACAATGCGGCTCAGAAGAACTTTGCTGAAGAGCAGGGTAGTGTTGAGCAGCAGGATGGCACAGCTCAGGAGCAGGCTTCTGGTGCAGCAGCAGATTCCGATGCAGCTCCAGCAGAGCGTCCAGGGCGTTCTCGTACGGGTGCAGCACGTCGTCGACATCGTAATGCTGAGCCAAAAGAAGCAGCTCAGGAGGGCGAGAAGACACAGGAAAACGCACACGCCAACAACCAGGAGCGTCCTTCTCGCGATCGTAGACAGAACAACCAGCGCAATAAGAATCGCAAGCAGGGCCAGGCAAGCGAGCCATCGCTTTCCAAAGAGGCTCTGCAAGAGATGAAGCTTTCTGAGCTTCGTGC
>JAHACE010000018.1 GCA_018376005.1 Atopobium sp.
ATGCTCTGAGCGTTACCCCAGGCATCGCGGTTAGCAGACTTACGAGCGCGCTCACGCTGCTCAGTCATTGCAGCATCAAAGGCGTCCATGTCAACAACGTGACCTGCATTTGCAGCAATCTCACGAGTAAGATCAATAGGGAATCCGTAGGTATCGTGCAGAAGGAATGCAACCTCACCGGAAAGCTGTGCGCCATCCTCTAGTTGCTCAAGCTCTGCAGTGAGCTTAGACTCGCCTGCGTCAAGCGTAGCGCCAAAGCGTTCCTCTTCTGCAGTCAGAATGCCGTCGATAAGAGCGCTCTTCTCGACAAGCTCTGGATACTCTGCGCCAAGCAGAACGGCAACCTCGTGAGCATACTCTGCCATGAAGGTGCCCTGAATGCCCAGTAAGCGGCCGTGGTAGACAGCGCGACGGAGCAGGCGGCGAAGAATGTAGCTTCTACCCTCATTACCAGGGAGAATGCCATCACCAATCATAAAGGTAACTGCACGAGAGTGGTCTGCAAGAATACGCAGGCTGCGGTCAATCTCGTCAGTTGAGTGATACTTTTTACCAGAGAGTTTCTCGCCCAAAGAGATGAGGGTACGCATGATGTCACCCTCGTAATTGGTACCCTCATGCTGCATGATAGCTGCGATACGCTCAAGACCCATGCCGGTATCGATGTTGCGATGAGGAAGCTCAGGCAGAGAGCCATCTTCCTGACGGTCAAACTGAGTAAAGACGAGGTTCCAGAACTCAAGGTAACGGTCGCCATCGTCTCCAGGAGCTTCTCCCTCAAACTCAGGACCCTGGTCAAAGTAAATCTCAGAGCAAGGACCGCAAGGACCAGTTGGGCCAGCTGCCCAGAAGTTGTCCTCCTCGCCCAGACGGGTGATGTGGTCTTCTGCTACACCAAGAGACTTCCAAATCTCAATTGCCTCATCGTCGTCAGTAAAGACGGTAAAGTACAGACGATCAAGAGGTAGGCCCAGGTGCTCTGGAGAAGAAATAAACTCCATTGCCCAGGTGCATGCATCGCGCTTGGTGTAACCACCAAAGGAGAAGTTACCCAGCATCTCGAAGAATGAGAGATGGCGAGAGTCGCCGATGTTGTCAATATCGTTAGTACGAAGGCACTTTTGGCAGGATGTAGCACCAATCTCCTTCATAGTCTTGATGCCCTGGTAATACTCCTTGAACTGGTTCATGCCAGCATTAGCAAGAAGCAGCGAAGGATCAGAAGGTACCAGAGATGAAGAAGGATAGCGCTTGCAACCCTTGCTCTCAAAGAAGCTTAGGAAGTCCTCACGAATCTCTGCTGTTGTCATTGTTTTATAGTCAGCCATAAAGTACTTCTCCGTATTCAAATAACTACTCTTTTGTACTGTCTGAGTCTACCGCATCTGACGATGGTTTATCTGGTTCCTTAGTAACTTCTTGAGTATTCCTAAAAAGTAACTGAGAAAAATCATGTCCAAGAATCTTGGGCGCGGGAGCTGAAGACTTGCTGCGCACATGAGCTGTAGTGTCTTGATCAACAAGACGCGACTCCTCAAAGAACTTCGGATCGTCCAGAGCGTCATATTCTGGAAGGATGGCGCCTGTCTCATCCACATACTGGGTAGAGTTAAAAAGCGCGCCATTTGGCGAGACGATCTGTCTGCCCGAATACTTCTCAAAGAAGTACACAAAGATGCCCCTCAGTGCTGCTGTCAAAGGTATGGCAAGAATAGTTCCAACTACTCCGCCAAGAGCGCTGCCAATGACAATACCAACGAGCGAAAGACCCGGGTGAACTTTAACGCTAGTTGCCATAACCAAAGGTGAAAGCACGTTATCAACAACGTTTTGTGCAACCATCAAGATAACGATAGTCCATACGGTCATGACAGGGTCTACCAAGATGCTCAAAATAAGAGCAATACCTGCCGAGAAAACCGGTCCAACTACAGGAATAATATGGAAGATTCCTGTAACCATGCCAATAAGAGCGGCATAAGGGTTGCCTAAAATCAGACACCCAAAGTACACAAGAATGCCATTAACCGCAGAGGTAATGATGGTGCCTCGCATATATCCACTGGTAGATCTACTTAAGATTGCAAGAATAAGTCTGAACTCATTCTCTTTTTGAGGACCAGCAATAATAGCCATCTCACGGACAATAACTGGATAATCTTTAGCCAACCAATAGGCAAGCACTAGGCCTAAGAAGAAGACCATGAGTTGGTTTGCCATAGAAGAGATGTTGCCTAAAGCAGATGTGGAAAGCCAACTCAAAATACCAGAAGCAACTGATATTCCAATACTTGATGCCTGTTCAATTGCAAGTTCTACCGTCTGTCTAACAGCAGGGTTACTTTGAGTGTCAAAGTTCTGCCAAAACTCCCTTGCCATTGCTCCTATCTGACTTGCATACGAAGGAGCGTTTCTGAGTAGCGTAGTAAGCTCAAATACCAATGGCTGCGCAATCAAAATCAAAAATCCTACCAGCACAATGAGCGTAAGAACAAGCGCAATAAGAGCGGAAATGCCACGAGGCACTCCCCTGTCTTCAAGCCAATTGGTAACAGGGCTGCAGACAAACGCAACAATTGCGCCAATGGCGAGCAGCTCAACAGCCTGTCCCAGGATGCCAAGAACATACAATGCAAGTGCGAACAATGCAGCCAGACCAATGACTGTCCACACCATTAAGCCACGTTGTTTCCATTTTTGAGCTGAATCGGAAAAGTTTTGATGCTTTTGATCCATTAACGGTTCACGCTTTCTGGGTCAATCTTTTCTTGGATACGCTTTAAGGTGCGACGAAGCAGCCTTGAAACCTGTACCTGAGAGATATTAAGTTTCTCCGCAATCTCTACCTGGGTAAGACCTTCAACAAAACGCATACGAATAATCTCTTGCTCTCGTGGCGAGAAGTCTCTAATGGCCTCTTCAAGAACAATGCGGTCATCAGAACCAGCAAGATCCTCATCTTCGGTCACATACTGATCAATGATTGAAGGAGTCTCGTCGCCATCAGCACCAGAGCCGCCTCCCTCAAGAGGAACAGAGCTATAAGCGCTAGAAGACTCCATAGCCTCAAGAACCTCTTCAACGTTAGTATCAAGGCGCTGGGCGATCTCTTCAATTGAAGGGCTTCTTTGCAGCTCTTTAGTCAAATCATCAGTGACCTGATTAATCTTGGAAGAAAGCTCCTGCAAACGACGAGGAACACGTACTGACCAGCCTTTATCGCGGAAGTGACGCTTGATTTCTCCCATGATGGTTGGCGTTGCATATGTTGTAAATTCAAGACCACGATCAGGCTCAAACCTATCAATTGCCTTGATAAGTCCAATGGTTCCCACCTGAATCAAATCATCAAGGGGTTCTCCACGGTTTTTAAACTTGGAGGCCAAAAAGCGCACGAGGTTTAAGTGACTCACAATAAGCTGGTCTCTTACCTCAGGGTCTTTTGTTTCTTTATATTGGGCAAAGAGCTTTCGTGTTCTATCTTTATCCCAGGCCGGGGTACCTTTAGAAGCACGACGAGCAGCTCTTCTTGCGGCTTTCTGCTCTTCTGCAGATGCCTGTACTGCCTCGTTAGCTTCAGGTTTAGGCATGTGCACCGCCAGAAATTTTTACAAGATGAAGCGTATAACCGTCATCGCTAAGCGCAAACTCATCACAAATAGCGGAGAGCAATAGCTCTACAAGTTCTAGTGGCTGAGAATTATCTGTCTCAGACTCAACTGGATCCTCATCACCCAAGTAAAAATCAATAGCCATAGTATTGTCTTCGAGGGTAAACGTAATATCTACAGAGTCTTTTTGAGTGCCGCAAGCAAAGACAAAGCCTTCTTCTGCGGCCATTTTGACATCTTCAAGCTCATCAACATTCATCTTGCACAAAACGGCAAGATTAGCAGCCATCATTCTGACGGAACGAGCAAATGTTGGATCTGCAGGAGCGGAAAGCTCAACAATTTTTTGTGCCATTACAATCTACTCCTCAGTCTTCTGAGAAGACTCAGAACCGTACTCAATATAGAACTGCTCAGTGCGAGCTGGTTTAGAATGCTTTGTCTTGTCCTGAGAAAGCAGAGGAAGCTCCTCAAGATACTCTTGAGCACGCTGTGCACTCTGTTGTGCGGAAGCAGTCGCACCGCTCAGGCGAGCCTGAGCCACCTCAGCAAGCTTGGAAGGATTGAGAGATCCGCCAAGACCAGTTCCTAGCTTTGAAACAGACTCAACAACGCCTGTTACCGCATCGCTTGCAGCCTTACTGACTGTTGCAGTTACTGCAGATGCAGCACCTGAAACAGTTGCTACATCACCAAGAACTACGTTGAGGCTCTCAAGAGAAGTGTTAGCATTCTCTGCAGCCTCATCAACCTTCTGCATGAGTGCAGGTAGCTGCTTGATAGTTGGATCAAGCTCATCAACCATGCCATCAATCTTTGAAATAACAGGCTGAATCTGCTCAATGGTATTGTTAGCTGAGAGTGTAATCTCAGTAATTGACCTTCTTGTTGTTCTTAGGGTCAGAGCAACCTCGACAATGGCCCAAACACCAACTACGGCTAAGACTACAAGAGCAATCTGTAGGTAATCCATCTATGCCATCCCTCAAAGCTAACGGTTACAGTTCTTTCTATTCTACCCGAGGAGCGTCCTCTTAATGCTCCCACTTGGGTAATTCAAATTCCTAGGCTTCCTCGTGACGATCACGCTCTGTAGCTGCAATTCTCCACGCTTCCCAACCTCTTGGAGATGGCGAGAAGAACGCACCACGTTCAAGTCCTTCTGGAAGATAACGCTGTTCAATCCATCCCCCAGGATAATTGTGAGGATAGAGGTAATTGCCATACTCTTCAGAACCAGGGCGCGTACGATCCCTTAAGTAACTTGGAACTTCTCGCCTTGGACCTGTTCTTACCTCATGGAGGGCGGCATCAATACCCGCTTCTGCAGCATTAGATTTTGGAGCAAGCGCCATATAAATAACTGCTTGCGCAAGGTTAATTCTGCACTCAGGGTATCCAATGACCTCGGCTGACCTAAATGCTGCATGTGCAATGAGCAGCGCCTGAGGATCGGCATTGCCAATATCCTCTGAGGCCAAAATCATAATGCGTCGAGCAATAAATTTAGGGTCCTCACCTGCATCAATCATGCGCGCAAGCCAATACAGTGCCGCATCTGGGTCTGAGCCACGCATGGACTTAATAAACGCAGAGATAATGTCATAGTGCATATCTCCTGCTTTATCGTAGGGAAGTCCGCGACGAGGATTTGCCTCAAGAACGTTTTGCTTGGTAATAACAAGCGGCTCAGATGCCTTACTATCAGCAGATTCTGGAACGTCAACCATCTGAGAAGCGAGCTCAAGAGAAGTTAGGGCTGCGCGACCATCTCCGCCTGCAAGCGTCACAATCTCTTTACGAGCATCTTCATCCAGGACAAATGCGCCCGCTAGACCATCTTCCGACTTAAGTGCTCGCTGAATGAGCTCATCGATTGCTGCATCTGACAATGCATGCAGTTCCACTACACGAGAGCGAGAAATCAGAGCGCTGTTAACCTCAAAGTAAGGATTTTCTGTAGTAGCACCAATAAGTACAACTATTCTGTCTTCTACTGCATGAAGCAAGGCATCTTGCTGAGAGCGCGTAAAACGATGAATCTCATCAATGAACAGAATAGTTCTTCTACCTGCTGTTAAAAGCCTTGATTCTGCGGCCTCAATCTCTCTGCGAAGATCTTTAACAGTTCCCGTAATTGCAGATACTTCTACAAATTCTGCGTGCGTTGTATGAGCAATAATGCGCGCAAGCGTGGTCTTTCCGGTGCCTGCTGGACCGTACAGCAAAACGGACGAGAGCGTATCGTGCTCAATTGCCTTGCGCAGCCAGGAGCCTTGACCAACCGCATCTTCCTGACCCACGTATCCATCAAGCGTGGTAGGACGCATGCGAGCAGCAAGTGGTGCATTAGCTTTTTTAGCGGCACGTTCCATGCCAGAAAATAAAGTATCCATGCAGCTATTTTACCCCGTCTCAAACATAAAAGCTTGGCGAGAAGCTCGCTCAACACAAATGCTCTTTACATGCCCGTTTGCCACACCGTGACTGAGTGGTAAACCTTACGCGCGTACTCCTTCTGCAAAGTAGCTCCTCTTTGGAAAGAGCTCCTGAGCTTCTGGGAAGAGCGCTTCGCAGGTAGCCACAAAGTAGTCATCAGTCATTGCAGAAATAAAATCAACAACAGTACGATGCACGTCACTCTTCCAGTCATAGGTATAGCCGTACCTAGAAAGATGCCTGCTTACTGGCTCAATATGATGCTTAAAGATTGCAAGGCTCTGATCACCAGATTTAAGCGAGGACAACTCGTATTCGTACAACTTCTCAAACAGGCGCTTAATGTCTTCAGAGAAATCACCATTGGCTTCTGATGCACCATAAATCTTATGGTAATTCTCGCGCTTTGCTCGTTTCATCTCTTTAAACGCCTCTTCTGAGAGAGAAATCTGAGGCTTACCAAAGCTATTCTGAACAATGTCTGCAACAAAAACAGAAGTAGCCCATGCGTTATAAGCACCACCAAGACCATCATCAAACGTTTCCTCTGTAGCAGCGCCCGCACGAAGTGCATCCTGTCTGTCTTTTCCAACATACGCAATAATGTCAGAGATGCGCATGACGCAACCTTCAAGCGTCATAGGACGCAGGTGTGCAATAGCCTGAGGACCTCTCTCCCAGCAATCTTCTACCACCTTATCAAACTCATCAAAAGTTGAAAGATCACTCATTTGAAGTATCTGCTGTTCAAACTCGCCGTTGTGGCAAATAACTCCGTCAAGCGTCTGTAAAGAGAGGTTTCTTGCATAGAGGCCGTCAAGCACGCGCACGCTCTGTACGTTGTGGAAAAACCAACGTCCCGTTTGCTCGTGATAAAAATCATTGAGGAAATACTCCCCTGCATGACCAAAAGGAGTATGTCCCACGTCATGACCAAGAGCAATTGCCTCGATCAAATCAAGATTGAGGCCAAGAGCACGTCCAATATCTTTAGCAACCCTACAAACAAGCTGCTCATGAAGGCCGCGGCGCGTAATATCGTCATGCGAACGAAACGAGAAGACCTGTGTTTTGCCGTTTAGCCTGTTATACGCGGGAGTGTGCATGATTTTCTCGACATCTCGCATGAAAGCCGGACGCAAAAGTGATGCCTGATCATGGGTGGAATCTCGGCGAATGATGTCTTCATTTTTGCACGCGTAAGGACTTAAGGTTCCCTTGGCTATTTGCTCAGCCACAAGAGCCTGAGTTTCTTCTGAAAGTTGTCCGGTCAAATGAGGTGCAAAAGGATTAGTGATGTTCATGTGTATCCTCTCTAGATGTTTTTCACCTCTAGTGTAGAAGTTTCACCGGACAAAAACTCATGATGAATTTTGAGAGAGCTTCTAGGGAGGCTTAACGTCTAAAAAAGACTATCCTGAGGTGGTTGTTTTAAGGCCTCAAACAGGTTTTTTGCCAAAAGTGCAGCTCCCTTAGAATTTGGATGCACATCGTCAACAAAATATTTCTTCTCCTGCGGCAATAGTTTTTCTCCAGAAATACACTGCAAACCAAACTTACCGGCAACTTCTTCAATAATTTGAGGAACCTCAGCATAACAAGAATAAGGGTGCGTGGGATACGTATCCTCAAAATAAGGCGTAGGTGTCAGAACCACCACGCGCGTATCTGTATACATCTGAGAAATCTGCCAGAGCGAATTTTGAATATCGTATGTTACCTGTGACTTTGAGCATTTCTCGTATCGATAATTTGCTCCAAGCGCAACAACCACTAAAGAAGCATCCTCAATAAACGTATATGAGCCAGGCTGATAAACTTGTCCACCAATTCCCTGGTTAACTACCTCAAGCTTCATGCGTTTAGCAAGACAGCGTGGCCAAGTTTTATCTGGCTGTTCCACAACAAAACCCTGCGCAATAGAATCGCCAAACACCACCAATTTTTTCTTGGGCTCATCGGGCGAGAAAAACGTGCCGTTGCCACGGAGATTTTTAACGGAAGCGCTCTGTAAACAGGGCAAGTAAACACTCACGTGATGCGTGTCATTAAAATGTAAGGTTTGCCATCAACTGTCACAAATACAGAGCTGAGCTTTTTAAAATACGCAGCTTTAAGTAACTGTAAAACTGAAGAGGCTCCCTTAGGAACTTCATCAATATTTAGATCAAGTACCACTTCTGAACTGTCCGTGATAAAGGAAACTAGAATATCTGAAGTACAAGCAGCCATCTGTTTAAAAAGACCGGGGTGCCAAGAAGAGCAAGAGCCAATGACTCTAAGCTGATTGGGAGAAATACGCTGCGGATGGACCCATCCGTGAGCAAGCTTTTCTGACCATGGTGCACCAAGTAAAAGTTATATACTACGAGGTTAATAGACAGTATTACAATCTTTAGTAACAAATAAACTGCTCTTGTTGTCCATAGGGAGGCAACAGATATGTTTGGCGAGAAGATGTTTAATTTTTCAGAACCGATTTCTAGAAAAACAGTTCGTATTGTAATATTGGTCAGTTTTCTGGCTTATCAGGGAATGCGGCTACTGTGGAAACAGGGACTTATTCCACCATTACTATTTTTTCTAGTATTAATTCTGACTGAGGTTATCGATTTTTATGTCTTTTTTAAAAGCGGTATCAAAAAAGGGGTAAGAATTTTGTTCTTAGTTTTCCTCATACTTGCGCTTATATTCGAGATAAGCCACATCATTTATTTTCTTTAACCGGTGAATAAAACCCTCTTCTGTGAACTGCCTCCCATTTCTTAGATACGAGAAATAGGAAGCAGTTCAAAACACACCTAAGTCAGATAATCTGTTAAAAAGACGTATACATGACGCTGAAAATACCTTAATCATGCAGAATATCTGACTTAGAAGTGTAATATGCCCGCAATTGAGCAGAATATCTGACTTAGGTGTGTTCCTTAGGTACGAAATTTACCTATAGTTAAATCTTTTATATGACGCTATTCATTTTTTAGCATATTAGGTTAAGTTTATGCATAGAAATGTATATCAGGCGGTGCAACCACCTAGCTTCTTGGCTATCTTGATTAAGAACATGTCGATTCTTCGGCAGAACCTACCAAAACTGCGCTATTTTGTGCGCCAGGCCTAAAAGCCAACGCTAACACGCTATAGAATCATAATCACCCGCATATGAACTGCCTCCCGTTTCTTGGACATAAGAAATGGGAGGCAGTTCATATGCATTATATAAAGCCTACTTAATTACTCAGTAGCAGGTCCTTCTTCTGGAGCCTGAGCCTCAGCAGTGTTATTTTTCTTAGCCAGCTTCTTATCAAGCCAACCCGTAAACGCAGGGGCTACCAGTGCAGTAATAACTACCGCAGCTGCAAGCTGAGCGTTTGCGTTTGCAACAACCTGAGCTGTATACGTTGGATCAACAGAAGCAACTGCAGCAGGAGTGGTTGTTGCGGTACCTGCAATAGTTGCACTTGCAAGGCTTGCCTTACCAGAGCCACCAAGAAGACGCTCAACAAGCATGGTAAGAATACCGGTGATGATACAAAGAACTGCTAAGAGAATACCTGATGGACCACCAATAATAAGATTCTCAACACTCATGCCGCAGCCAAGGGCAAAACCAACAACAGCAATGCAAGGGTTAATACCAGGAACCAAAAGTGCCCTAATAAATGGACTAAGGTTACCAAGAACAACACCGAGGACTAGAGGAAGAAGGGTACCCGCAAGTGCGGTAGGAGAAATTGCTGCAACACCCGCTGCACCTAGGGCAATCATGGTAACCGCAGGACCAGCAACAAGAGACAGAACAGCAGCAGCACCCTGCTCATCAGGAGTCCCATACTCAGCAGTAATACCAATGTACAGAGCAACATTACAGAAGGTAATGCCACCAATGATAGAAAGTGCATTAAGACCAAAGAAATTATCGTTCATGAATTTAGCAACAAACAGACCAAAGGCAATTGCAATAGCAAGCTTAGGAATAAGAATGGTCAGGCCAGTTTTCAAAACCTTGGGAACCGTCTTAAGATCAATAGAAGCACCCACAAACAGCAAAACAATGCCAACAATTGCAGGAGCTCCCTTAGCAACAGCAGTGGTGAAGCTACCAATTTCTAGAACCTGAGGGAAAAAAGAGTGAAGACCTGGGAACGCCAATTTTACGAGTTGCTTTTTGCTGTTCAGCTGCCATTATCAGCTCCTTTGCCCTAGTCGGTCAAAAAATAGTTGACCTACTTTATCAGCAGGAAGAAACATTTTTAAAAAGTACTGTACAAATTAACAATTTGGCTACAAACGCGAGAAGACCTTACAAACTGCAAGGTCTTCTCGCGAAATGGGTGTATTGAGCTGTAAAGACGGACTAAGCCCAGAACTTAGATTTTGCCGCCCTCGACGACCATAGTATTCGGATCTACCTCATCGCCGTAAATTGGAGCGAGTGTCTCTTCATAAGCCTTGTGGAAGAAGTTCTCCTCTGCAAGAGGACCGGTAATCTCGTTGTTGATAAACTCCAACACCGAGGAGTTACCCTTGTGAACTGCAGCGGCAATAGTATCGGAATCGCCCAGGTCATCAATACCAACAACAAAACCGGGGTTAGACTTAACCCATGCAAGCACCTCGGTATTGTCGGTTGAGAATGCATCGCCGCGGCCGTCAAGCAGTGCGTTGTATGCATCAGCGTAGCTATCAAATTTGACTAGCTCTACCTTAGGTGCGTTCTTGGTAAACCAGACCTCTGCCGTGGTTCCCTTAGAGACAATAAGCTTTTTACCATCAAGCTGAGAAACATCTGTAATTGGCGCAGAAGATGGAGAAACAACGCCCAGCTTAATCTTCATGTATGGCAGGGAGAAATCGACCTTCTCTTTACGGTCATCGGTTACCGTAAAGTTTGCCAACATGATGTCTGCCTTATTAGACTGCAAGAAAGGCACGCGATTTTGTCCGTCAGTGGCAATGTAGTTGATCTTGACGCCCTCTTGATGTCATCAAGAGTTCTAAACTTTGAGTCTGTATCAGAAGATCCACCCTGAGCTCCGTCGGAATCCTTTTTCTTGCAAGCAGCCAAAAGAGCTGCAGCAGAAAGTGCGCTTGCACCAAGGAAAGCACGGCGAGAAAGAGAAGCGGAAGTATTTTCAAAGAAGTTCATTTCAAATCCTAACAAGTTGTATCAATTACTACATCATCTACGTGCAAAAACACGTTGTTTACTTATGTACACGTTCAAATTCAAAGGTACGCAAAAACTCTTGTGCCCTCTCTGTTTTAGGTGCCGAGAAAAACTCTTGTGCATCGGACGACTCTTCTACGATGTGTCCCTGATCAATCAAGATGACTCGATCAGCAACTGCTTGAGCAAAGCGCATCTCGTGAGTTACCACCAGCATGGTCATTCCTTGCTCTGCTAGCTCCATAACTACCTGCAAAACCTCGTGAACCATCTCAGGGTCAAGAGCTGCAGTAATCTCGTCCAGCAAAAGAACTTCAGGGTTAGTCATAAGAGCACGAACAATTGCCACGCGCTGCTTTTGACCACCGGAAAGAGCTGATGGGTAGGAGTCTTTCTTCTCCCACAGTCCCACACGACGCAGCAGTTCTTCTGCCTGTGCCAAAACCTCATCCTCTGAGCGCTTCTGCACTACCAGAGGAGCCAGAGTTACGTTTTTCAAAACCGTCATGTTGGGGAACAAGTCATAGCTTTGAAAAACCATACCAATACCTGCTGCGGCGCTTTCCTTCTTCTGACCAGAAATAACCTGATCGTGGAGAAGCACTTCTCCCCCTTGGATGTCTTCCAAGCCAACAATGGCGCGAAGCAGCGTAGACTTACCGCAACCGGAAGGACCTAGCACCACGACTACCTCGCCTTTATTAATGGAGAGCGAGATCTTATCAAGCACGGGTTTCTGGCTTGAGGGATATACCTTAGTGAGGTCCTTAACTGCTAAAACGGTGTTACTCATGTGAGGTGCTCCTCTCAAGCCTGCGTGAAAGATACGAAAGTGGGAAGCAGGCAGCAAAATACAGGAAGAAAATAGCTCCATAGATCCAAAGTGCTCCGTCGGTTGGGAACTTGAAGCGATAAAAATCGGTGATCTGACTACCAACTCTGAGCAGCTCAACCACGCCAATCAGATTACAAAGTGACGTTGTCTTAATCATGCGTGTAATCAGGTTGATAGCTGGAGGCAAAAGACGCTTGAAAGCCTGAGGTAGGATGACCTTAAAGAACGTTTGCTGGCGAGAAAGGCCAAGTACAAACGAGCTGTCATACTGAGATGCTGGAATTGACTCCAACGCTCCTCGTACCAGGTCACCAAGCTCGGCTGCTCCCCAGAAGGTAAAAACTACAATTGAAGCTTCAATGCCATCAAAATTGACATCAAACCATTCAGAAGTACCAAAGAACACCACAAAGAGCAGCACCAGCTGAGGCATAACACGAACAACCTCAAGGTAAACGCGAAGAATTGCGCGAACCACCTTGTTGTTGGATGTCATAAAAAGTCCAACGAGAATACCAAGAGGAATGGAAAGCACCACAGAGATAAGGCCAATGTGCACCGTTGTTGCAAGACCTCCAAGAAGGCGCGTTATTACTCCTTCCTGCAGCAAAATGTTATCGACGGGCATAGTCAAGCCTCCTCTCCAGCCAGCTGCCAAGCAAAGAAATAGGAACAAGGATAATCACATAGGCAATTACCAGCATAAAGAGGGCTTCTGTAGTGTCGTACTGCATGCCAATAATGTCCTTGGTTACATACATCAAATCTGCGAGGGCAATGCCGGAAACAACGGAAGATTCCTTGATTAAGAAAATGATGTTAGCAACGAAGCCTGGAATTGCTACAGAAAGTGCCTGTGGAAGAATAACGTGCTGGAGAGCTTGAATCTTTGAGAGGCCCAAAACCTGTGCAGATTCAAACTGAATAACTGCAACTGATTCAAAGCCTGCACGAAACACTTCTGCCATATAGGAGCCACCAAGAAACGTTAGACCCACAACAGCAGCTACCTCTGCATCCATTTTGAGACCAACTTTAGTCAGACCAAAGTAGATAAGAAACAGCTGAATAAGCAGGGGTGTTCCTCTGGAAAGCTCAACATAAACAGCATTAAGCTGACTTAAAACAGGAATTTTTGTCAGCGAAATCTGAGCACTTATCAAACCAACGATAAGCGAGAAGAGAACTCCAAAGAAAGAGATAGTAAGCGTTATTTTTGCAGCTTCTGCATACAGTGGGAGGTGTTCCCCTATGAAGCTCCAGTCCATGCGAATAAATCCTCTCGGGATGTGCGAATACTCACACAAGAGTTACAAAATAGCTTTACGCCCGAGTCTGTACCAGGAAAATTTTGCTCAGCGACAATTACACCCTGGTCGTATGTGACCCGGGCACCAGACACATCGCGGTGCATGCACAAAGTGCAGTGTATGTCGTAGCCATAATTCGCATGCGTATAATCCTAGCCGCTACTAGGATATTGTCAACTCACAATTGGTAAATTTTTTGATAATGGAAAATTCTTCCACTAAATCATCAACTGACATACGGGCATTAGCAGGACTTGTAGAGGGCAGTTGACGTGAGGAAATACCAGTTTGTTGCTCGGTGTAGCGCTTATAAAATTTTGTTGCGGTTCCACCTAGCGTAAAAATAGCGCAGATTGATGAATCTTGAATAAGAGCGCCAATATTGTGTGGAATCGGATTTGCAATAGAAGCATCACTAGCACCCTTAATATCACAAGCCTTAAGCACATCACAAAGAGCAAGATGATGTCTTTTACAGAAGTCAATTTTTTCAGATATGGACTTGAGGGGTTTCTCGCCATATAACGCGGCAACTACGCGCCAGAATCTATTCTGAGGATTACCAAAGTAGAAGCCAATTTCTCGAGACTTGGGACTAGGCATTGATCCCAAGAGCAGCACGCGAGAGTCCGGGAAGATAATGGGATCAAGCGTGTTCTCTACATGCGCAAGCACTGTTTTTGTACTATCGCTGGCAGGCTGCGGCGTCTTTGCAGCCACAGCTACTCGCCTTCTTGCAGCGGCTCAACAAACTCCTGCAAATCATCAAGGCGCAGTACAGTTACTTGACCGTAGCCGGCTCCACCTGTAGTGCCTGTGTCAATTCCCCACTTATCGCCATCTGACTGAACCCATTGCGCAAGGCCATCAGGAGTGGTGGCACTGCGATTCAAGTTTTTTGCACCAAAACTTGCTAACAAAGGAGTGGGTGTATGGCCACAAATTACAACGGGATACTCTGCTTCTGACGTGCGGAAATCCGTAGGATATTGCCAAAACTCTTCACGAATCCACAAAAGATCGTTTTGAGACTGCTTGCTTAAATACTGCTCCAAAGAAGCCTTATCCCAGGCAGTTGGCAAGGGAACGCCATTAGACTTTATGCCCGCATGTACCAGAACAAAATCTCTGCCTTGGACCTCAACGGTGGCGTACAAAGGAAGTGCCTGCAGCCAGTCAATCAGCTCACTATATTCCTCTTCAGAAAGCGTCTTGAGCTCAGCAAGCGTTGCCTCTCCCCCGTTAATCTGCCACATAAACTGAGCTTCAATATCGGCTTCTGGGTCCAACGCTTGCAGCGCAAGCTGCTCATGATTGCCCATTAAAACCGTACAGTTAGGAAGCTCGCGAATTGTCTTTATAGTAGCAAGCGAGCTAGGACCACGGTCAATCATGTCGCCAAGACAATAGAACACGTCTGACTCGGTTGGATTAATACGCTCTAGAGCACGCCTCAGCGGCTCCACATGACCGTGAATATCAGAAAAAACGTACGTTGCCACAAAAACCTATTCTGTCGAACCTTCATCTGCAAGCGTCTGACCATCAAAGTTCAGATTTTGCGTAAGCTCTTTTGCAGTATCAAGATTAAAGTCTGGCGAGAAGAAAACGTCAAGTGCATAAAAATCAGAATCAGAAGATTCCCTTGCCCCGTGCGAGAGTGCCTCAATCAAAGAGAACCTATTTGTACCAAAGGTACGCTCAAGATGACCAAGTAGCTTTCTCTTCTTGCCTGTCGGCGAATACGCTAGATGCTGGATAATCCTAAAATCAACAGCAGCTGACGAGAAAATCCTGGTATCGGTAGGTTTTTCATACGTCCATAGCAACGCAAAGAAAAACACTCTATCCAAAACGTAGAGCGTATGCAGTGACGCCCTTAAAACCTCACTATACGGCCTATACGTAGCTACCGTTTTGCCAAGATGAGCGTAAAGAATTGCTTCATCAAGGTCCTTCTCGATTTCCGCATGTACTTGATTTTTAGCAGATTCATCCAAACCCTCTACACCTTGAGAGGTAAGCATGTTCTGCCAGTAATAGACAAAGGGATGCGCAGTGGAATCAAGCATATAGTGACAGAGGAATCCCGCAATATAGGCGCGAGCAACCGCAACATCTTTAAGTGGCAGAGGCGCAATTGCGTCTCGCATAGAAAGAAGGAGTTCAGGCGTTTTCTCTTTATGCATGATTGATGCGTATTTGGCATAGCGATGTAGCAGCGGGTCTGCCGCTAAATAGAACAGTGGATCTGGACCTTGATTGCCCAGGAGAAAAGCTTCTCGCTCCTCCATTGTGGAGAAACCAAGTTTGCCTGCAGCTATATCAAAGGCATCTTTGCCAAAGAAGTCATGAGTCAAAATTGCGGGCATGTCCATTCCTTTCAGATTGCTACAAACCATTTTACCCAGCAATGGCTCAGTACGTTAGAGAGAATATAAGACAGCATGTAGTCACTATTGTGAGCACAAAACCTCTAAACTCTCTTCAGCTACCGCCTACCGATTAATAAGCCATACCCCCTGTAGTAATACTTAAATATTTGATATCTTTAAACATACTTGGGGGAGATATTTTCTGTCTGAGCCATCTAGCTTGTATTGCGACTACAAGCTGGGAAAGTAAGGATCTAAGGAGTGAGGCATTCCTTACGGCACAGTAAAGAAAAAACCTGCAAAGACAGAGAATATCTAATTGAGGGGAGCAATCATGGCATGCTGCTATGAGAAGCTTATCTCTGCAGGTAAAAATAGTCTCTGCAGAGCCAAAACATCACGTTCTTCTGACATAAAGAAGCGTGAGTAACATGAATACGGCAAGAAAAATCAAACTCTATAGGATGCTTACGGCCCTTGCCTATGGCGACGCTTATGGCATGCCAACAGAGATGATGTCACCACACCAAATTGATTTTGCATTTCCTGATGGAGTTCAAAGTCTTTCAAATCCACCTAAAAATGACTTTTTTGGAAGACCTTTTACCGCAGGTCAGACAACAGATGACACAGCAAATGCAATCATTTTGACTAAAAACATCATTGATAACCAGGGAGTTTTTAACCAATCCCGCTACTTTGATGCCCTAGAAAATTATGTGGCAACAGAGCCAAACGCTGCTCAGGTAGTTGGCCCTTCTACAAGAGCTGCGTTAGCTAATCGACTTTCTGGCCACTCGCTTAAAACATGCGGTCGCCTTGGAACCACTAACGGATGCGCCATGAAATGTGCGCCGATGGCTTCAATTGTGAGCTGGAAAGACAAACATGCGCTCATTAACAGCGTTACTGATCTTGCGCTTCCCACGCACGGAACCAACGTAGCTATCATGGGCGCATCAATGATTGTGGCCGCCATAAGCAGAGGTCTTTCTGAAAACTCGTTTACGGTGGAAGACGCTCTTGAAACTGCTTTAAGTTACGGACACCGAGCTCTCTACACAAAAATTGGTACACAAATGCCTATGCCTAGCATGTATCAAAAGTGCGTCATGGCATTGGAATTCTGCGAGGGCGCCAAAAACCTTGAGGCTCCCCTAGCAGCATCAAGAGACATCTACGACTACTGCGGCTGTGGTTATGAAACCATAGAGACCATACCTGCAGTTCTTGCGGTGGTAAAGCTCTCTCAGGGTAAAGTCTCAAGAGCGGCGAGAATAGCCGCCGAGATGGGCGGAGATACAGACACCATTGGATCTATTGCCTGTGCTATTTGCTCGCAGATTCACTATGACGTTTTGCCTGATGAGGTACGCCTGCTAGAGCGCGTCAATGGATACCAGTTTGAAAAACTTGCAAACGATTTGGAAAATGCCACTTCCCTACCGTATGATGTAGCTATCTAGTTTGCGCTCTTTGCGCCATAGCATACGTTTCTTGTAGGAGGCGCTATGAGCTCCTGTGCTCTTATCGATTTGCATGTCCATCTTGATGGCTCAATTCCCCTTCCTGCCGCAGCCCAACTTGCAGCAGAAGCGGGACTTGATTTGTCTTTGGCTGAGCTCCAAGAAAAGATGCAAGTCCCAGCTCATTGCCAGGATCTTAACCAGTATCTTGCAACGTTTGAGCTGCCTCTCAAGCTTATGCAGTCAGCGCAGGGCATTCGTACGGTTGCAAAGGCATTTCATGAGCAGCTTGACGCAGAGGGTATTCTCTACGCTGAACCCCGCTTTGCACCAGGAAGTCTTACTGCAGGAGGTCTTTCTCAGCAAGAAGTTCTTGAGGCTGCTCTTGCAGGTAGAGCTGACTTCTATGCAGAGCACCCACAGTCAGGGCTCCACACGGCATACCTTATTTGCGCTATGCGCGGCACAGGTGAAGAGCTTAAGCGCAAAAATGAGGAGTCAATTGATCTAGCTGCGGCGTATCTTGGGAATGGCGTTGTAGCGGCAGACTTAGCGGGAGCTGAGGCGCTCTTTGCCACAGAGAATTTCTCGTCACTTTTTGCTGAAGCACAAAGAAAAGACGTTCCTTTTACCATCCACGCGGGAGAAGCCGCTGGTCCGGAGAGCATCAAAGCTGCGCTTCGACTTGGCGCGCAGCGTATTGGTCACGGCGTTCGCTCTTTGGAGGACGCGGGCGTTATCCAGGACCTCAAAGCTGCAAATGTTGCCCTTGAGATTTGCCCTACCAGCAACCTTCAGACGCGCATCTTTGAGTCAATAGAGCGCTTCCCTCTTGAGCAACTGCTTGATGCTGGCCTGATGGTCACTATCAACACGGACAACATGACTGTCTCCAACACTACCCTCTTGCGCGAGTTTGAGCTTTTGCAGCAGCACTGCGGTCTAGACAAAAATACCGCACGTGAGCTTGCTGAAAATGCTGCACGTGCGGTATTTAGTGATTCTAG